>CAYSQL010000067.1:0-3923 GCA_964433265.1 uncultured Candidatus Saccharibacteria bacterium
GCTGGTTGTGCGATTGCTGGCTGCGGCTTCGGTGCTGCCGGTTCTTTTTTCTTCGGCTGGAACTGCTCGGGCGGCATGATTTTTTCGGAAATCATCTGTTCGATGACGGCGCGCGGTTGGCTGTAACGGGCGCGGGTGTTCTCGATGATGAGATGGGTATTATCAGAGGTAGCGGTCGGCAGATTGAGCGTACGGGCGCTAAAGGCGGGCGCTTTTTCGCCGTTAATCACCATGTTGATGACGAAGTTGCGGTTGTGCATCTGGAGGAGGTCGTTTGGCTCGAACTGTGGCTCGAACTGCTTGGCGAGAATTGGCGCGTCATCGGCAGAGACACGGAAGCTAATCATGGTGCCGACGTTGCCAAATACGGCGTCGCGAACTTGCTCGGACATCTGTGAAATGTACTGGTTGGCGACGGTGAGGTTGAGGCCGTATTTGCGCGCCTCGGAGAGGATGGTTGCAAACGAATCGGTGGCGAAGTTCTGGAACTCGTCGACGTAGAGGAAGAATGGTCGGCGGTCTTCGACATTTGGGATGTCGGAGCGGCTCATGGCGGCGAGCTGGATTTTGGTGACAAGGAATGAGCCGAGGATGCCGGCGTTATCTTCGCCGATAAGACCTTTTGACAGATTGACGATGAGAATTTTTCCTTCGTCCATGATTTGACGGATATTGAAGGTGCTTTTTGGCTGGCCGATGATATTGCGAATCACGGGGTTAGCAGTAAACGCGCCAACCTTGTTGAGGACTGGAGCGATAGCTTCGGCTTGAAATTTGTCGGTCCAGCTGGCAAACTCGACGTTCCAGAACTGGAGGACGACGGTGTCGGTGCAGTAGCCGAGGGTCTCTTTGCGGAATTTTTTGTCGGTAAGCATGCGGGTGATGTCGAGCATGGTGGTCTCGGGGCGGTCGAGCAGCGCCAGGATGGTGTAGCGCAGGATGTATTCGAGGCGTGGTCCCCAGGATTCGCCGAACATGCGTTTGAGCACGCCGATGACTTCGGAGCTGATGTTGGTCTTGTGCGCGGGATTGGTGACTTCGAGCGGGTTAAAACCGAGGGGGTACTCGGTGTCGGCGGGATTGAAATAGACGACGTCTTGCATGCGTGCGCCGGGGATGAATTTCATGTTGTTGACGGCGAAGTCGCCATGCGGGTCGATGATGGCGTAGCCCTGGCCATGGAAGATGTCGGACAGCGCGAGCAGCTCGAGCGTACCGGATTTACCTGCGCCGGTCTGACCAATGATGTAGATGTGGCGTGATCGGTCGTAGCGCAACATACCGAATTGGTGGTTGATACCTCGGAAATTCGTCAGGCCAAATGCGGATATGTTTTCGTCGACGGCATCATTGCCAGTGATAACGGGGAGTTTGGCGGGTGGTTCGGCGGTCTTGGTGCTTGCCCAAACGATGTTTGGCGTTTCGACGTTGGTGTGTGGCAGGTGGAAGACGGAGGCGACTTCCTCGATATTCAGCAAATAGCCTCTGTCGGCAAAGAGGCGCGCCTTGTATTTCGCAAGGTCCTCTTTTTTGAAGCTATCCCCGGTCATCTTGAACCCGTTGAGGTTGGTCGAGTTAAACTGCTTAAATGTGCCGACGAGCGCCTGCATCCGGAGCTTGGCATTCGTGGCGCTTTCACCGATGTAGGCGACGCGAATTTTTACTTGATAGCCGAGCTTCGTGGCTTTTTTCTCGGCTTCCGCGGTGCGTGTCTTGTCGCGTTCAGAGATTTCGACAGGAGCGGCCTTGCCATTTGCTCCTTGCTCCGGTGGCTTCCAGAGTGCTTCAAAAAGCATCGAAAACCATCGCATGCCGCCGCCCGAACCACCAAAGAGCCCGAGTCCGCCACTCTTGACGCTGCGGATCCAACCTTCAGCCTCTTTGTGCCATTCGTCGGCGACGGGTCGAACGAGAATTTGAATCCAGAGCTCTTCGTTGGTGTCCTCAAGCTTCGCGAGCGTACCAGTAATGCCAGCGAGCGGATCGACTTCGAAGCTTTGGAAGGTCTTGATCGGGAGAAATTCCTTTTCAGTGAGCGTGATTTCGGCTGTATATACGACGCTGTGATGGCGCTCGTGGGTGACGTAATCTTCTTCGGCCTCGTGGATTTGTACTTGCGGGTACTGCGAGTAAATCTGTCCCTCGACGAAACTCTGAAGGGCTTTTGGTATCCATGCATAGAAACGAATGCGGCCGCCAACCGAGGCTATTTCAAAAGAGAGGTGTTCTTGGAATCCCTTGTTCTCGCGAAGCTCTTTGGCGTCGCGCAAGATGCCATGCAGGCTAGCGAACAGCTGCTCGGCGGCGAGCTCGGACTTGTCGTTGGCTTTTGGGATCTCGAGGATAAGGAGGACGCTGTTGATTTCCTTGACGGCATCGACTTTTTGGTAATTTTGCCACGTCAAGTAAATGAGCACCAGAACGATAGGCAGCCAGACGTACCATTGGAGAAGTAGAGTAACAAAGCCGCCGATGATGTTCATATGCTCTTTAATTATACCACTCACCTCTGTAAAAATCAAGAGTAAGCGGGTTGATGGCTGGGGATAAGTCGGACGGAATAGCTACTTTGTTTCAAGTTCGTTTAGTGCGTAGGTTGCCTTGGCGACGCGCTTGAATTCTGGTTTGCTCTGGAGGTTGAGGAGGATGGTCGTTTCCTTGACCTGGCGGCTTTTCAACACGCGTTTGACGATTTCGTCACGGTGAAGCGGCTCCCCCGCTTTCTTGAGGACGCTGACGATGATATCGCTCACGGTGCCTTTGCTAAATCCCCAGCTGTCGAGGGCGTAGATACCGCGGCCAATCAGGACGAAGCGCTTGTCTTTGATCAGCTCGTTGTGAATCGCCTGCGTGGTGACGTCTTTCCGTTTGAAATCGCTCTCTTTGATCTTTGCGGCGATGTCCGAGAAATGCATCGGTTTGCCATTGTCGGCGAGGATGACGTAGATTTTATCGCGGATGTTCTTTGGGTTGACGGTCGGCCACTTGACGAGGCCCCAGACGTCCTTGAGACTGGCAAGGAGTTTTGACAGACTGGCGAGGGCGCGGACTTGGTCGGGGTTTTCGTAATCAAGCTTGGCGTGGAGAGCCTCGATGCTGATTGGCTCGGCGTTTTTCTTGATCGTCTTGACGATATCGTCGACACGGCTGCGGATCTGTTTCTCGTCGCCGTATTCGGCAATGCCGACGCCTTGGTGATAATTGTCGTTTTCGTTGATGATGGTCAGTTTTGGCGATAGTTCAGCGATAAAGGCGGTGTGGGCCTTTGAGCGGGCGGATGGCGATGGCTGCTCGAGTAGGCGGCTCGCGACGTCCTGGATACGACCGACGCGGCCGTGCTCAGACAAGTCGCGGACGATGATACGCTCGATGTCGTGGATGCCGGTGATCTTGCCTTCGTCGGCGGTAATCTTGAGGCGGATCAGAATGGCTTTTTCGAGCTGGCGGACGCGTTCGCGGGTGATGCCAAGGAGCTCGCCGATTTGCTCAAGAGTCTCTTTGCGATCATACAGGCCAAAGCGACGCGTAATAATTTCGCGTTCACGCTCTTGGTCAATCGTGCTTAGGATTTCTTCAACACTTTTCTTTAAGGTGGTCGCCGCGTCGTTTTGCGCCGTTTCGCTCATCGTCTGTCTCCGTTCTTCTCTGCCTCACCGCGGGAAGTGTGTTACTGTTAATATCGAACGTCTGCATTTGATTATAGAATAATTATTTGTAACTGTCAAACGCAATTTCTCTTTAGGTAAATTATAGCACAATATCGACGCTTATGGTAAATGATTTTGTGCGACTTTTTATTATAGAGAAGTATTGTACGCGTGAAAATGATTTTATGTGATGTCAAGATAGACTTATCTGAATCTCAAATCCTCCCCGACACGCCGTAAAGCGACTGCAACCCTGGTACTCCTGTCAGGAATACC
>CAYSQL010000068.1:0-3916 GCA_964433265.1 uncultured Candidatus Saccharibacteria bacterium
CCTTTGGCATATAGGTATTGTAACAGATATGGAAAGCCGCCCCAAGGGACAGCGCTTGGCTCGCGAGCGTGGACGCTCGGAGCGGCTTTCCATTGAGGCGGTAGTCAGTGGATGACGTCCACCAGATCTGGGTTGAAGATGTCGGCGTGGTCGATTGCGAGGAGATCCTCGAAATCGGTACGCATGTCGTCCGGCAGGCCAAGTGGCAAGTGCGCGAGCACGTTTCCGTACCGAGTGCGGATGATTTCCAGGATCTGTCGGATCCGCTTCGAGTACTGCGCGACCTGGCTCGTGATGAGCGGGTTGCTCGTGTCTAGGAACTTCGCGCGGTATTCGAGGAAGACCTTGTTGGCGTGGTCGATCAACGACTCCAGGTCGCCGCGGGCAATTACGTCGAGCGGCGGCAGCGTCGGGTTGTCCCAGGGCGACTGCGCGACTGTCGTTATTGGCGTCATCGTCTTCTTCTCCATCTGTGTCTGGTTCGTTCATCGCAGGCGCGGTGAATCAGAATTATTATATCACAAATTATGCAATAAAAAGTAATTTACGCAAGTTTAGTACGCTAGTCCACCTACGCCTCCACTCAGCATAAGTAGAGCGTATTACCTGTAGCTAAAAAGGCGACATGAATACGCGTGCATTGCCATACCGCGTCATCTGTGGTAAAACACGTGAATATGGAAAAAATTGCTACAGCACGCAGGTGTGACCAAAACGTTGTTCTTGTTGTCGGCCCGTCGGGTGTTGGCAAATCGGCGATTATTCGGCGAATCGAGCGGAATACCGACCATCACCGGGTGCAATCGGTGACGTCGCGCCCGCCTCGGCCAGACGATGCGGCTGACGCCTATACCTATGTCTCGCAGGAAGCGGCCGTTCAAATGATCGAGCGGGGCGATTTCGCACAGTATACCACTCATCCCGAGAGCGGAGCGGTGTATGGGACACTAGAAAGTGATTACGTGGGTGGGGTGAATATTCTCGACGCGATGGCGGGCGCGGTTGATGGGTTTCACAAGCTTGGCTTTGGTCGCGTTGCGACGATTGGCATTGTTGCTAATCGCGATGAATGGCAGCGGCGCCTGCATAAGCGCTATCCGGAGGGGCATCCCGAGCATGAAGGGCGTAGGCGCGAGGGTGAGCGGTGCTTTGACTGGATCAATACACATGCTGATTTTGTCGTCGATACGACGAAGATCGATAATGACGAGGCCGCTCGGCTCGTCGATGATTACATAGCAAAAAACTTTGAGAAATGACAATGCCGCTACGGCGACCGCCTGCACCAATGCGGTGAAGACGGCCGTCGTAGCGGCGAGGTGGTCTGTGCGACGTACGGGCGGCTCAGACGCCGGCGAGGATGACGTTGGCGATGCGCCACGCGGCCTCATTGGCGGCGTCCGCCATGGCGGCGAGCAGCGCGGCTCTCTCCGTCGGATCCAGGGCGAGCCAGCGACTCATGATCTCGGGCGATACGGCCACGAACAGCTCGCTTCCGTCGCCGTCGGTTGCCATGACGCGAACGGTGAGGCGGGGCTCACTATTGTCGTCGTTCATCTTGCTTTCCTCTCGGTTTGATTGGTGTGCGTTCGATACAGACGATAATATTATGAATTATAAATGAAAATCTGTCAACTACTGAAATGCAGCAAGAAAAATAGAAAAGGCCGTGCATGGACGGCGGGTGCTGGCTCCAATGGAGCGCACGGCCTTTCCTTGCACGGCTAGCTGGGGGCGGACTCGAGTCCGACGATGCCGTCATCCTTGGTCGCGGTGGTGTGTGCCTCCTCGCTCCCGGACTTGACGGCCGCTTCGTTGCCGGTGGCGTCGTTGCGGCCGCGGAATCGCTCGTAGTGCTCGACGGCATCCATGACCGCGACGACCATCTGGGCGATGGTGACGACAGTGCGCGACAGCGGGTTGACGACGTCGTCCAGTTGCTGGGCTCGTTCGCCCATACGCCCGAGCCGGCTGGGGGATCGCTTGCCCTCCCAGCCGATACGCTCGATGCGACGCTGGGTGTGGGCTGTGGCGCCGGCCGACTTGACCGATGCCTTGTTGAGCTCGCGGTTGATACGCCGCGCGTCCCGCCGACTCATTGCGGCGACCAAGATCTGCATGCCGTTCATGGCATTTCCTTTCGGATCTAAGAGTATACGAACAACTCTTCTTTCCTCATTATAACAATTTTCGTAAGACATGTCAAGTATAACAGAGGTAATGCTATACTATCTAATGGTATGATTGCCGATGTAACCGTGACTGAAAAATCTTTTGGCGATAAGACGCTCATGACGAACGTCAGATTCAGCGTGGACGATAACGAAAAAGTTGGCGTGGTCGGTCGCAATGGCGTGGGAAAATCGACATTATTTGGCATTTTGGCGGGAACGGACACAGACTACACGGGCGAAGTGATATACAAGCGCGGCACGGTGGTGATGGCGACGGCGCAGGAGCATCATGGCCTGGGTGATATCACGGTGATGGAGTATATTTTGGCGGGACTGCCGGAGTATGCTGACTTACGACATATTCTGCACACCTACCCCGAGACAATGGGCGACGATATGCAAAAAATTGAAGCCTATACAGCGGCACTGGATCGATTTGGGCAAAAGGGGTTTTATCAGATCGAGGAGTTAGTTGCCGAGGAGCTGCGCAAATTCCAGCTTGGTGACATCGCTGATCGCACGATGACTTCCCTATCGGGCGGACAAAAACGCCTCATTGAAGTCGTGAAAGTCATGCATGCCGATGCCGATTTGGTGCTTATCGACGAGCCGACGAATCACATGGATTACGTGGCAAAAGAGCAATTCATCGGGTGGATGAAAAACGCCAGCGAGGCGATGTTGGTGATTACGCATGACCGAGATGTGTTGCGTGAGGTGGACCGGATCATCGAGATCAAGGATGGCGGCTGCCAGAGCTACAAAGGCAACTATGATGCGTATCTCAAGCAGAATGCCTCGTCGACGGGCAACCAAATGCAAGAATTTGAGCAGTTGGAGCGGCGTAAGGCGAATTTGCGCGACAAGGTGATTCAGTTCCGTCGACTCAAGGAAAAAGCGCGCGACCCCGATACAATCAAGCAGTTCAAGCGGCGCGAGAACCAGGCGGCGGACGAGCTGGCTGAGCTCGAGAAAATCGAGAAGCCGACGTTTTGGATTGACAAGGATAATGTGGCGCAGCTGGACTACAAGGTGGCGGGCCGATATGAAAAGTTTAAGGCACGCAATATTCGATTGAGCATCAAGGACGGCGCGATGCGTTCGCAGCGGAAGTTGGTCGAGGCGCGAGATTTGGCGCTTGGCTATGGTGATCATTTGTTGTTCGAAGGCATCAATATTGACCTGCGCGAGGGCGAGGCGGTGGAGTTGCGCGGGCGGAACGGCGCGGGAAAGACGACGTTGATTAAGGCTTTGCTGGAGGGGGCACGTTTGGGCGCGCCAGTTTCGGAAACGGCTTCGCGCCGCGTTTCTGAAGTGGATAGGCCGGACGCGCCCATTCTCGAAACGGCTTCGCGCCGAGCCTCTGATGAGGCCCGGGCTGCAGATGTTTCGAAAACGGGCGCATCCACCCCCTTGCCTATCGTATTTTTTGATGGCACGTTGAAGCTCGACCCGCAAGTGCGTATCGGTGTGTACGACCAGGAGGTTGACGAACGGTATTTTGCCCTGCCCTTGCACGACGCGCTTGAGCGTCTCTATCTCGACCGTGGGTTGTCGATTGGCGAGACAAAAATTCGTCAGTTATTAGGCGACTATCTCTTTACCGACAACGATACACTCGTGCCACTGGGGCGACTGTCGGGCGGGCAAAAGGCGCGGTTTCAAATCATCAGTATGTTGGCGAATGACCCGCAACTGCTTATCCTTGATGAGCCGACGAATCACCTCGACCTGCCGAGTAT
>CAYSQL010000069.1:0-3915 GCA_964433265.1 uncultured Candidatus Saccharibacteria bacterium
GAAGTGAGCGTGCGGACGCAAAGTGGCGAAACGAAGGTTGCGATTAACGAGCTGGCAGCATATCTGCAGACACTGTGACGGCGTGATGAAAAAAGACCGAAGTGACGCGCCACTGATAGCTATCGTTGGTCCGACGGCGAGCGGCAAGACGGGTCTGGCGGTACGTCTTGCCGCTGAATATGGCGGTGAGATAATTTGCGCCGATTCTCGTACGGTGTATCGAGGGCTTGATATCGGCACTGCGAAACCGACGGCTGAGGAGCAACGTCTAGTGCCACACTGGGGGATTGATCTCGTTGATCCTGGTGAGCGGTTCACGGTGGCGGATTTCAAGGAATACGCCGTAAATAAAATCGCCGAAATACGGGCGCGAGGCCATGTTCCGTTTCTTGTCGGTGGCACGGGCCTCTATGTAAATGCGGTTGTATATGACTATCAATTTCCGTCTGAGGTAGACGCGTCAATCCGTCGACGATACGAGTCGATGAGCCTACCGGAACTCTATGAATATTGTGAAAAAAACAACGTAAAATTACCAGAAAATAACAAGAACAAGCGCCATGTCGTCAATGCGATTTTACGAAAAGGCCAAGAAGTCAAGAGAAGAATCGGTCCATCAGAGAATACATACGTTGTAGGAATCTCAACGAGTATCCAGGAGCTAAAGGAGCGTATTCGGCTCCGCGCGCACGAAATATGGACCAGTAATGTTATGGATGAGGCTCAGCAAGCGGCACAAAAATTCGGCTGGGATAACGAAGCGATGACGGGCAATATCTACCCACTCATTAAAAAAGTCATTGATGGCGAAATGACAACTGCTGAAGCACGGGAACGGTTCGTCGTACTCGACCGTCAACTCGCGAAGCGTCAAATGACCTGGTTGAAGCGGGATAAGCACATCACTTGGCTGTCGCGAGAGGATGCGTACGTATATTGTGCTCAACTGCTCGATAAACTGAACAAACCGTGTTATGATGACAAGGTAAATACTGTAGGGGAAGACAATGATTGACGCATTATTTGGCTCAAAAACGCGCGTAAAGTTGCTCCACCTTTTCTTGAATAATCCGGGAAAGGCGTTTTACGTGCGGGAGATTACGCGGCTGATTGATGAACAAATTAATTCCGTGCGTCGTGAACTCTCGAACATGCTCGAGGTCGGGATTATCACGAGTGACAGCGCGGACAATAAACTGTATTACGAGATCAATCAACGGTACGAGCACTATGTGCCGTTTCGCGCGATTTTCGCTGACCAAAAAGTGTCGGTAGCTGCAAAGACTGATGACGCGTCGGGCGATGCGAGCCGATGGCGGAATAAGATTGCACAGCTCCCAGGTGTGCGGGTTGCGATTGCAGCTGGCGTGCTCGTCAAGGGGTCGGCGAGCTCGGTTGATCTCTTGCTTGCCGGTGATTTGCCAGCGGGAAAAATGAAGGCGCTCATCGCTACAATCGAAGCTGAAGTGGGAAGAGAGTTGGCTTATAGTATTCTAAGCTATGACGAATTTTATTATCGTCTGAGTGTGCGCGATAAGTTCATTACTTCGATTCTCACCAATAAGCACGCAGTGCTTGTCGATGCCGATAATATCCTGAAAGTGCAGTAAGTAAAGGAGACGTATGTTTGATATTGAATATAAGGGCGGAAATGGTGTCATATTTACAACTAAAAGAGCAACATTGAATGTTGATCCTAGACTGTCGGTTGTCGGTCTAAAAGACATCAAGACCAAAGATGAAATCGAGCTTGCAACAGAGGCAAGATTTGTTGTTGAAAACTCTGAGGCACGGATTATCGTAAATGGCCCAGGTGAGTATGAAGTCGGTGATTTTACGGTGCGCGGCATCGCTGCACAGCGGCACATTGATACTGAAAACGATGAAAAAATGTCAACGATTTATCGCATTGAATGCGGAGATACGCGCGTTTGTGTGTTGGGTAATATCGATGCAAAACTCAGCGATGACCAGCAAGAGGCGATTGGCGTTATTGATATCCTGATCGTGCCAGTTGGCGGCGGCGGATATACGCTCGATGCAACAAGTGCCGCAGCAATAGTCCGCCAGCTTGAACCAAAAGTGGTTGTGCCAGTACATTATGCGGACGCGGGGTTGCGTTACGAAGTGCCACAAGATACGCTTGATACGTTTGTCAAGGAACTTGGGGCACCAGTCGAAACGGCTGGCAAGTATAAGGTGAAAACGGCGGCCGGTTTGCCACAAACGTTGACGGTTGTAGAGGTGACGCGCAGCTAGCGCGACGAACGGCGTAGAAATTAATAAACGCCCCGATGTCTGGGGCGTTTATCGTTTATGCGTCGCTATGAGTAGTATTTGGACTACTTGCTTGGCTGGGCAATGAGACCTTTTTTCTTCAGTGTGCGAATCGCCTGGGTAGAGAGAGTCATTGTGACTTTCTGACCATCAACGGTGAAGGTCTTTTTCTGAAGATTGGGCTTGAAAACGCGCTTAGTTCGGCGCAAAGAGAAGCTCACATTGTGGCCGAATTGCTTGCCTTTACCGGTAAGTTCACATCGTGCTGCCATGATTATTTCCACTTATTTTTTACAATCTGTTCTAGTATACTCGGGAACGGTGTATTCGTCAAGTGCCGTGCTATAATAGAGAGAACATGAACATTAGTTATTTAGTGATAGTTCTTGCCGTTATTCTTATTTCGATGACATTGCATGAGGCGATGCATGGATTTATGGCCTACTGGCTAGGCGACGATACGGCAAAGCTCGAGGGGCGATTAACGCTTAATCCGCTCAAGCACATCGATCCATTTTTGACGATTTTACTGCCTCTCACCCTTGCCTTGATTGGGGCTCCGGTTTTTGGCGGAGCAAAACCAGTACCATTCAACCCGGCGCGGGTAAAGGGGGAAGAGTGGGGCGCTGCGCTTGTGGCGCTTGCGGGTCCACTAACGAATTTTGTATTGGCGTTTGTCGGATTTGGCCTCCTCACTCTTGTCGCCCCGGGTCAAGGTAGTGTATTGTATACATTTTTGAGTACGCATATCGTCGTTAATTTAGGTTTTTTCGTGTTTAATATGCTACCTATTCCGCCACTTGATGGGTCTCGAGTAGTGTACGCGCTGGCACCGGATTTCGTGCGGCATGGCATGGAGGTGATTGAGCGATATGGTGTTTTGCTTGTGTTTGCTCTCGTGCTTTTGAGCGGGAACTTGATCGGCGCGGTCATGGGGGGCGCTATCGATGCGATCATACGATTGTTCTCGATGATTTTTGGGGTTAAATAGGGTATAATATGATGTGTCTCGGGGCCGAGGCGTATATGATTTTCCTAACATCATATGATAGGGATTCCGATATTTATCATCTCTGTGGAGATGATGTGAGGAGACCCACCTTGCAACTATGCGGGGAATATCAAGCGCCAGGGGCCTCTGAGACACCGTGATTATGCCTTTTCGGAATGCGATTGTGCGCAGTATAGTATCTATCGGGGTGTGGCGCAGTTGGTAGCGCGCACGGCTGGGGGCCGTGAGGTCGCAAGTTCAAGTCTTGTCACCCCGACCAAATTGAATTTATACGGTATAATGGTATTGGGCAGTTTGTTGGGTAATCGCTTGCAGCAATGTAAGAGGAAAGTCCGGGCAACATAGGATGCGACAGTCGCTAACGGCGACCGGGGGCGACCCTAGGGAAAGTGCCACAGAAACGAAACCGCCCATCTTTGATGGGTAAGGGTGAAAGGAGTGGGGTAAGAGCCCACAGCGACGCACGGTGACGTGTGGAGAAGGTAAACCCTGTCGGTTGCAAGGAGATGCTAGCATATAAGTGATCCGCTTGCTAGTATCGCTATCCGCTCGATTCGCGCGGCAACGTGTGAGCTAGATAGATGATTACTCTCGACAGAACCCGGCTTACAGACTAACTGCCTACT
>CAYSQL010000070.1:0-3903 GCA_964433265.1 uncultured Candidatus Saccharibacteria bacterium
TCGCCGTTAATGACAAGGAGCGTCTGTGGGGCGATTTGGTCACGCAGGGCTTTGATTTCGGGGATGAGCTCGAAGTGCGCCGGGACTTTGCTCATTTCCTTCTTGGTGCGCAGATGAATCGTTAGGGCGGCGATGTCTTGGCGAAGGATGCCGGCGAGCCAGTCGTGCCATTCGGCGATTGTCGAGTAGCCCAGGCGGGTTTTGACGCTGACGGGCAGGCCGCTAGCCTTAGCGGCTGTAATCATGCCGTACGCTAGTTCTGGGGTGCGAATCATGCCTGCTCCCCCGCCCGCTTTGACGGCGCTCATATCGGGGCAGCCCATGTTGAGGTCGACGCCGTCGTAGCCAAGTTCGGCGCTATGAAGCGCCATGGCACGCATCGCCTTGGGGTCACTACCCCATAATTGAGCAACGATTGGACCTTCGTCGTCGGTTTTGACGAGTCGCCCGCCGATGGCCTTGTCGCCGGCGCGGAACCAGCCGGTGGCGTTGGTAAATTCCGTAAAATAGACGTCGGGCCTTGCGGCCTTTGTCACGACATGACGAAATACGACGTCGGTTACGGCTTCCATTGGCGCCAGCACAAAAAAAGGTTTCGGGAGGTTGTTCCAAAAAGAATTCATTACTTCTATTATCTCATAAAAAATCCGCCTGTATGGCGGTGGGGTGTGATAGGCCCGCCGCGAGCCAGCATCAGTCGCCTTGGGGGGATCGACTTCTGCTGGCCCGCGGACGGGGACTCATGTCGGGGAGAGGCCCGCGATGGGGCGCTACAATCCCCTGCCTCTTGCACAAGGCAGACATGAGCTGATTCCGACAAAATGTCTCGTAGCAGCGCACTTTGTCGGATGGTCTTGGGGAATTGGGGCGGAGGCGAGGACCGCTCAGGCCCTCGCCTCCGCGTCGTCTCAGGGAGGCTTCCCCTTCCTCCGAGAGACGTGTACGGAGCCGAGGCTCCGAGGCTGTGTTATGGAAAGGTGGGGCGGCTGAGGGGGATCGAACCCCCATCCCCGTGGTGTGCAAGGTGGATCTATGGGGGATGAATCCTACCATGCTCCTTACGGATTTTACCGTTTAAACTACAGCCGCTGGGGTTCGCTCAGCGCGGATGGCCGCGGAGAGCGAACCGAGGGGTCACTTCTTCGGGTACTTGTCGAGGAGCCAACGCGCGTTGGAGCCGGCGCTTCCGATTCCGCCGACCTCGCCGAAGTCCGCGAGGGTGGCGCGCTCGGCGTCGGTTGCGGTACCGGCCTTGACGGCATCCTTGATCCTGTTGATCTCGCTGGGATTTACCATGATTTCACCTTTCGGTGCGGGTCGCCTGTCGCGGCCGTGTATTCGATACTATATCACCTATTGTGCGTATTCGTCAATAAGATTGTTTTCGAATTCCAAAATTCCCTTGTAGCTGGCATCGTACTGGCTGCTATCAGGGAAATCAAGCGTCATGATACATCGCCAGATGGCGGCGACGAGCTGTTTGAAGCGGTCGAGCTCCTCGGCCGTGAATGTTTCGTTGAGGGCGTGGATATCGCCGTGTTTGTCGGGTTCGACGAATTGCAAGACACCGCCATCGAAGGTGTACTTGGCGTAGTCGCGCGAGTGCTCGCAGAGCAGCTGGTAGAACATCAGCTGTTGCTTGTATTTGTGGAGTTTGATTTTTTCGGCGTCGGACGAGCCCTTCCAGCTGTGCGAGGGTTTACCGGTTTTGTAGTCGGTGACGGTAAGGTGATGATCCGCGATATCGACGAGGTCGAGCGAGCCGGTCAGACGTGCGCCGTTAATAATTACCCCCTGCCCCGCAAAGCTGAGCTCGGTTTTTTGGGTAGGTTGGAATGAATCGTAACTGGCTTTGAGAAATGCTGTCAGCGCGTCGGCGCCACGCTTGGCGTAGGCGTCGAAATCTTCTGGCGCGAGATGTTGGTCGGCGAGCTGGGTAGTGAAATCACCGAGGACGTCTTCGACCGGGCGGCGCGTACCGTGGGCTACGAGGTAGGTGTGGGCGTGCTGCAGGGCGGCGTGAATAGCGGTGCCGTAGCCGGCTTGGGCGCTTTTTGCCTGTGGGAACCGGAGGAGATTGCCGAGCAGGAAGCTCTGTGGGCCGCCGCGAGTGATATCAATGAAGTTATTGAGGTGGGTCGCCGAGAGTTTGTAGGTTTCGAGCATGGGCCGGAGGAGTGATTCCAGGCTGGCGCTGGAGCCGCTGATGACGTAGTCACGCCAGGATAGCTCGCTTTGTTCGACGAGTGTGGCGATGTCGGTCGCGGTAGGCTGTGCGACGCTCTCGAGCGATGTTCCCACGAGGAAACTCGCGGGTAGCGTGTCGCGGCCGTTTTCGTCGCGTAGGCTATACGAGATCGTGAGCGTGTTTTTTGCGCGGGTCATGGCCACGAAAAACAGGCGGAGGCGTTCGTCGTAGGTGTTACTACTCGGGCTGATGCGAAGATTTTCTGGGTAGCTAATGAGCCGGCTGCGGCTACGGACGCGCTCGCCCCAGGCCGAGTCGATAGCGCCGATGATATAGACGTGGGCGAACTCGAGTCCTTTTGATTTGTGTGCGGTCATGAGGTTGACGGCGCCGCGCAGCTGGTCGCTGGCGCGGTGGATGCTGGTCAGGGTCGAGCCCATGTCGCGGTAGGTTTGGATGAAATCGAGGAAATCGATGGCACGGAGCGACTCGTTGGGGTGGTATTCGCGTAGTTTAGTGCGGATGGTGCGCAGGGCCTCGAGGGCGGTCAGATATGCATCGGGCGCGTCTTGTAGCGTTTCGGCTGAAAAATAGTAATCATAGAGTGGCGAGACGAACGTCGGTTCGTCGCTTTCTATGCGGGAATTCGGTATGCCGATGATGTAGTCGAGGAATGGTTCGAGAGCGGTATGTTGCTCGGCGGTATGTTGCTCGACCAGCCACTGCTGCAGCGGCACGAATTCGGGCACTGTGGCCATGATTTCGAGCCACGACTGATGGTTTCGATAGCTCTGCAAGCTCAGTTTCCAAATTGACTCGGCTGGGAACGCGTAAGCGGGATGTGACAGTAGCTCGGGCAGGAGCGAGTCGACGACGTCGTGGCGGTTTTGCTGTAGGGCGTCGATAATACTGAGGATGAGCTCGATCGTCTGGATAATCGGTTCATCGAGGACATTGTCGCGCTTTTCGTAGTTGACGGCGATACCGGCGTGCGCGAAGTACGGTAAGAGCCCGACGAGCTCGTTGTGGCGACGGGCGATGACGGTGATTTGCTCTGGTTTGGCGCCATGGGCGATCGATGTCTTGATTGTTTGGGCGAGTTGGGCGCGTTCATCGTAAATCGTGGGATATTCGAGCAGCTCGACCCGAGCGGACTCCGGCTTGTGATTTGGCGTCAGTTTTTTGTCGAGTTCGGCAATCGTGGCTTCGAGTCGGCCGTCGCCCTGTACGATCACCTCCCTAGCGTGCTGTAAAATAGCAGCCGCTGAGCGGTAATTATTGATGAGCGTGATAATGGGAGGACTGTCAAAATGCTCGCGGAATCGGTGGATGTTGTTGACGTCGGCACCCTGAAAACTGTAAATTGCCTGGTCATCGTCGCCCACGGCCATGATATTCGGCGCGTCGCCGACGGGGTTCTCGGTGAGGTTGTAGATGATGCGTAGCTGGGCGAGGTTGGTGTCCTGGAACTCATCGACCATGATGTATTGGTAGCGTTCCTGGAGGTTGTATTTGAGGTCCGGGTGGGTTTCGACGGCGTGCACCACCGACATGATCATATCGTCGTAATCGTAAAGGTTCTCGTGCTCCATACGCGTCAGATAGGTGTAGTAAATATGACTGAGTGCGCGTAATTTAGCATTGCGCGTGCGATCCTTGAACACGAATGTGCCGTTTTTGTCTTTTTCCATCCACTTGTTGCGCCATTCGGTGAT
>CAYSQL010000071.1:0-3864 GCA_964433265.1 uncultured Candidatus Saccharibacteria bacterium
AGCTTCGAAGTTATCACCCCGCTCCTTTCGCGAACACGCGTGCTCGTACTGCAACCCCTCACAAAAGAAGAAATCATTCGCGTCCTGAAGCGCGCGCTCAAAACGATCAACAAAACCAAGGTAGCGAACAAAGCCGCTCTCGACTACCTCGGCGAACTCGCGGGCGGCGACGCTAGGGTGGCGCTTGGCAATCTCGAGCTCTCGCTCAGCATCAGCAACGAGAAAATCACGCCAGAGATCGTCAAAGTCGCCGCCCAAAAACGCCTGCCCGGCTACGACAAAAAAGGCGACATGCACTACAACGTCATCTCGGCATTCATCAAAAGCATGCGCGGCAATGATGTAACGGCGACGCTCTACTACCTGGCGCGCATGATTGACGCTGGCGAAGACCCAAAGTTCATCGCTCGGCGCATGATTATCTTCGCCAGCGAAGACATCGGCCTTGCTGGCAATGGTGCGCTTAGCCTGGCCGTCGCGACTTTTCAGGCAGTCGAACGAGTCGGCCTACCCGAGGCAAGCTATAACCTGTACCACTGCGCCACCGCCCTTGCCCGCTCAAACAAATCACGCGAGACCACCGACCTCATGCACGCCGCGCAGGATCTCGCCAAGCGATACCCCGATGCGCCCGTACCGCTTCACGTTCGCAACGCCCCGACGAAACTTATGAAGGATCTCGGGTATAATAAAGGGTACGAGTGGCGCGCTGGCTTTAACCCGAAAAACGGTTTTCTGCCAGAAGAAATCCAGCGCACCGACAAACACTAGGCCACGAAGGAGCCCCATGGACACACCCCGACGACACCAAATCTACGAAATCAACACTGCCCCGTTCTTGACGAAGCTCTCGCGGCGCTATGGACACACCATCACCCTAGGCGCGATTCCCGACGAAGAACTCGATGTGATCGCAAGCTTTGGCACCACTGCCGTATGGTTCATGGGTATATGGCGTCGGAGCCCAATTGCCGTCGACCTCGCCCGCCAAGACGGGCCGCTCGTGAATCAAATCAAGACGCTCCTGCCCGACTATCAGCCCGACGACATTATCGGTTCAGCCTACGCGGTCAACGCCTATCAAATCGACGAGCGGTTCGGCGACGAGACACAACTGCGCAATCTACGAGAACGACTCAGGACGCGCGGCATATCTCTGCTGCTCGATTTCGTACCAAACCACACTGCCCTCGATCATCCATGGATCACCGAAGACCCGACACGCTACATCCGCGGTACCGCCGAAGACCTCGCGACCCATCCGTCATGGTTCTGGAAAGACGGCGACGAAATTATCGCGCGCGGCCGTGATCCACATTTTGAGCCATGGAGCGACGTCGCGCAGCTCAACGCCTTTTCGCTCACTTACCGCCAGGCAAGTATCACGACACTATCACGCATCGCGACGATGTGCGACGGCGTACGCTGCGACATGGCCATGCTACTCACCAATGATGTCTTTGCTGCGACTTGGGGCGAAAAAGCTGGACCGGTCCCCGACAGTGAATATTGGACAGACGTCATCTCGACGGTGCGCGAGCAGGCACCCGAGTTTATCTTCATCGCCGAGTGCTATTGGCACATGGAGACGGTACTCATCAACCAAGGATTTGATTATTGCTACGACAAGGACTGGCGCGACCTCCTGCTTGGCGACGACGCTGAAGCGATCGTTCGACATCTCGAAACGACCGCACCAATTGCCGAACATCTCGTTCATTTTCTCGAAAATCACGATGAACCACGCGCTGCTACGTCTTTTTCTCACGAGCGGCACATGGCCGCCGCATACCTCACAACAACGCTACCAGGCGCGACGCTTTATTACGATGGTCAATATAGCGGCTATCCGTCACGTATTCCCGTTCATATCGATCGAGAGCCACTTTATGAAACCGACCAACACCTTGCCGACTATTATAAGTCGCTCCTCGCGCACAAGCGACACGACATCGTCGAATGGTCACTACTGCCCAACTCACCCGTTCTTGTCGGTCGCCTGTCCAATCATCGCGACGTTACCATCCTCGCGAACTATAGCGCACAACCATTCACACTTGACGCGACAATTTTTCAGACAGCCCAGGCACTCTCTCACTCTATCGTTCCCGTTGATACTTCTCCTATCGACGTACCCCTGACAAGTCTACCGCTCAATCCATGGCAAATTATCGAGCTACGAGCTCCTAATCATCCGTGAGGGGATGCTCGACGCATTCCACTAATACCGCCTCATACGGCCGCAGCGTCACGACACCTTCGTCACTAATATCTGGGTAGTCAATCGGATGCGTGCAGCACAGTACGCGTCCGTCGTGTGGCAAACGCACCGCTTTCGACTGCGATGAAAAGTTCAGTGCCACGTACACATGCTCGTTGCCAAGCCAGCGCGAAAACATAAACACCTGTTCTGGCGCTTCATTTGACACCTCATACGTCCCAGAGCGCAAAATCGCGTGCCGCGAACGCAAACGCAACAACCGACGGTACAGCGACAAGAATGAATCGGGTTCATGGAGCTGCGTCTGCACATTATGCGTCGACACCGACTGGCCAATCGGCAACCACGGCTTTAGTTCGCTAAATCCCGCATAGCGTCCCTTATGCCACTGCATGGGCGTCCGCGCCACATCACGAGTCGTCGAGAGATCTCCAGAGGTAAATGCACGTAAATCTTTAATTTCATCTGGCGCGACGTCCGTGTCCGGCATCCCAATTTCATCGCCATAGTACACCACTGGCAAGCCTGGCAAGGTCATTTGTAATAAGGCAATGAGCCGCGCCTGTTCGTCACCACCCATACGCGAAACGAGGCGAGGCTGATCGTGATTACCAAAACAATACACTGGGGTATGCTGATTAGGGTCGAGCATCCCCTGAAACTCCGTGATAAACGCCTGGAACGCGTCGGCGCTAAACGTCGCATGCAAGCCTTCGAAATTAAAAGGCATACTCACTTTTGGATTCACCCCGTAAAACCCAAGATACTGATCCTTGGTGCTATAGTTGCCGTCAGGATAATCTTCGAAAATCATAATTCGGTTAGCGTATTCCGCAACGACATCTGTTAGCTCGCGCAAGTAGGGAAATAGCGTGTTCCAAAATCGGCTATACGTATGGACATAGTGATCGTACTCGCCACCAACTCCGTCGGCGCTATGATGTTGCTGTAACGAATCAATCGGGTCATCGCGAAATTGTGGATCTTTTGCGAGAAATCGTACTGCATCGGCGCGAATGCCATCAACGCCCAGATCAAGCCAAAACCGCACGACGCGCTTCATTTCATCCCGTACCATCGGATTGTCCCAATTCAAATCAGGCTGCTCTTTGAGGAACGTATGCAGGTAATACTGCTGTCGCACATCATCCCACTCCCATGCCGAACCGCCAAAGATGCTCAACCAATTATTCGGCGGCGTACCATCCGCCTTGGCATCGCGCCATACATAATAATCCGATTTGTCATTATCGCTTGAACGTCTCGATTCGACAAACCATGCATGCTGGTTGCTCGTATGATTTGGCACGAAATCCACCATGACATTGATAGAGCGCTCATGCGCTTTTTGCACCAACTCCGTAAAATCGGCCAGCGAACCGAAAATCGGGTCGACATCGCAATAATTGCTCACGTCATACCCCATGTCGGCCATCGGCGACGGATAAAACGGCGAAAACCAAATCGCATCTATTCCGAGCGAATCTTTTTGGCCATGGATATACTCAAGTCGGTTGATGGCACCGCGCAAGTCACCAACGCCATCGTTGTTGCTATCCATAAAACTACGCGGATAAATCTGATAAATCGCGTTCACATCACGCCACGGTTTACTGCTCATGTCTATTTAGTATACCGTTTGC
>CAYSQL010000072.1:0-3808 GCA_964433265.1 uncultured Candidatus Saccharibacteria bacterium
ATGGCAGTCTACAAAGTAGCCCAAGATGTCGAAGCCGACGATAAGCTGATCGGACCGTTTAGTTTTCGGCAGTTTATTTATCTGTTGATTATGTTTGGCTCAGGAGCGCTAGCATGGGGGCTGTCGCGGCTTTTTATACCACTGGCGATTATACCGCTGCCGTTAATCCTCTTTTTTGGGGCATTGGCACTGCCGCTACGCAAGGATCAGCCGATGGAGATTTACCTTGCAGCGGTGCTGTCGTTTTATCTCAAACCACGCAAACGCTTATGGGTTCCTGACGGGATTGAGTCGCTCATTGAAATTACCGCCCCACAGACGGTGGAGGTTCGGCGTACGAAAGATCTCAGTACGACCGAAGCGGAACGACGCCTATCATACCTGGCGAATATCGTCGATACTGGCGGCTGGTCAATTCGTAACGCCAAAAACGCTCCCGTGGCACTCTACGGATCGACACCGATGCAAGGCGATGTCTATAATGAGGCGCAGCGCGCCGAGGATATACTCGACGCAGGCGGATCGGTCGCCCGATCATTTGACGCCATGATCGATCGATCCGACCAACAACATCGCCAAGCTATCATCGCTACTATGCAGCACACACCCGCAGCCACAGCCTCAGCCGCGCCCGCGTTAGCGTCGTCGCCCGCCTCATTCCCACAACAACTTCAGCAAAATCAGCCATTCACCACTCAACCCGCTACGCAGCAGATTCCGACACAATTCGTCCAATCGGACGCCACTGCGTCGCCTACCTATAATCCATATCCGACGAGCATCCACCAATCAGTAATTCAGCCGCTCGACAGCGAGGACGCAATACCCGCCGCCACGCCTAGTCAACCTCAACCCGCACAGCCGGCGCCGGTGGAAGAGAAAATCGCACCAAAGCCTAGCGAAAACACCGTTTCACCTGATATAATGAGCCTTGCTAGTAACACCGATTTATCTATCGAAACTATCGCGCGCGAAGCTCACCGTATCGAGAAAAAACACGATATGGACGAGGAAGTGGTTATATCTTTGCGATAGTGAATAGATACATCGGCACGAGGAGAGTGGGAAGAAGTGCCGCCATATAACCAACAGCCAGGGTATCCGCCACAGCAGCCGCAAACGCCGGCCGCACCGGTTCAGGGTATGCCCCTGCAGCAAGGCCCACCCATTTCTACGCCACAGACGCCAGGAATACCCGGCACCATTCCTCAGGGGCCACAGGACACCGCACAACAATCGCAGCAAAAACAAACGCCACCGAATAAAAAGCAAGCAAGTACTCAGAATAGCTTGCTTCTGTCGGAGCTGCGTGACGGACTGATTATTATGGCCGATGGTAGTTTTCGAGCCGTGATTGCTTGCAAATCAATCAACTTTGATCTCATGAGTTCGAGGGAACGCGAAGCAGTTGAATATAGCTACCAAAATTTCCTCAATGCACTGTATTTTCCCATCCAAATCCTCGTTCGCTCGCAGCGCGTCGACATTGGCCCATACCTCGATAAACTTGAGGGAATTCGCCGTGCCCAGGACAACATGCTACTCAGTGTCCTCATGGACGACTATATCCAGTTCGTCGATATCCTATCACAAGAGGCAAATATCATGGATAAGAGCTTTTTCGTGATCGTACCGTACTATCCAAACGGCAGTATCGACTCGGTCGTCGAACAAGGCAAGGGACTCTTCACTAAGTTGTTTGGTGGCAATGCGAATAAAACCACAGTCACAAAAATCGATAAAGATACGTACGCAAAGGCGAAAGACGAGATAAAAAATCGCGTCGACTCAATCCTCAGCGGATTAACGCAAGTTGGCGTGCGCGCCGTCCAGCTCAACACAAAAGAGCTCGGCGAGCTATATTATAACGTCTATAATCCCGATACAGCCGTGCGTGAACCACTCGGTGATTTTAACAGCGTGACATCAACCTACGTGCGCAGAGGCGCCACCACGCCACCGCAGGCGGGAGGAGTATAAGTATGGCAAAAAAGAAGCTTGACCCTATCGATATCGCCGCTCAACAGCGTGAGCGCGAACAGGCGGAAGTCGAACAGGCTTTTCTAAAGGGCATCACGACGTTGCGTGATTTGATTGCCCCCAGTAGTCTAGAAATTCATTCTGGGCATTTTCGTCTTGGCACTAAATACGGCCGAACTATCTACGTCTATGGGTATCCGCGCGAGCTCTACACTGGTTGGCTGAGCCCGCTCATTAATATCGACCAAGTCATCGATATTAGCATGTTTGTCTATCCGGTCGACACACAGGTCGTCCTCAATAACCTCCGCAAGAAAGTCACCCAGCTTGAAGCCGACATGGCGCTCAGTGCCGAAAAGGGCCGGACGCGCGACCCTGGTAGGGAAGCGGCACTCGAGGATGCCGAGGAGCTGCGCGATCAGTTGCAGGTAGGCCAACAACGCTTTTTCCGCTTCGGCCTCTACGTGACGATTTACGCTGACAGTATCGACGAACTTAGTTTCGTGCAGCATAGTATCGAGACTCTGTTTGGCCAGCAACTCGTCTACAGCAAGACGGCATCGAGCCAGCAAGAGCAGGGACTGAACAGTACCATTCCCCAGATGACCGATCAGTTGCAGATTCGTCGCAATATGAATACGGGCGCAATCAGTACGAGCTTTCCGTTCACGAGTGCCGACCTCACCCAAGAAAGCGGTATTCTCTACGGGGTGAATATGCATAATAACGGCCTCGTGATTTTCGACCGTTATACATTAGAGAACGCCAATATGGTTGTCTTCGCGAAGTCTGGCGCCGGCAAGTCGTTTACCGTTAAGCTTGAGGCAATACGTAGCATGATGATGGGTGCAGATATTCTCATTATCGATCCAGAAAACGAATACCAAAAGGTGTGTGATGCCGTTGGTGGCAGCTACATACGCCTCAGCCTCAATAGCGACACGCGTATCAATCCATTTGACTTACCACGAGTCATCGATAATGACGAAGCAGACGACGCACTGCGCGCTAATCTCGTCACGCTTCACGGCCTGCTGCGACTCATGCTCGGGGGCTCACAGGTCACTGCTAGCGGACAGATGCTCTCCGGTCTCACGCCCGCCGAGGAAGCCGACCTTGATCAGGGGCTGATTGACACGTACGCCCGCGCCGGTACTACGAGCGATCCGTTGACCCACAACTCAACACCACCAACTATTAGCAACCTCTACGATACACTCCTGCATATGGGCGGCACTGGTCCACAGCTGGCGCAGCGGCTCCGTAAATACACATCGGGAACATTTGCCGGTATCTTCTCGCAACAATCAAATATCGACATTAATAACTCGATGGTTGTCTTTAACATCCGCGACCTCGAGGAAGAGCTCCGGCCAGTTGCAATGTATATCGTCCTGAGTCACATCTGGAATATCACCCGATCTGTGCAGCGCCGACGCATGCTGATCGTCGATGAGGCGTGGCAACTCATGAAATACGACGATTCGGCGAACTTTCTCTTTAGCCTTGCCAAGCGTGCGCGCAAGTATTATCTTGGACTTACCACGATTACACAGGATGTGGAAGATTTTATGGGAAGCAAAATGGGACGCGCTATCGTTGCTAACTCGTCAATGCAGCTACTGCTCAAACAATCTTCGAGCGCCGTTGATGTGCTTTCGGACGTGTTTAAGTTGACCGAGGAAGAGCGCAAACGTCTCGCCAATTTCCCAGTAGGGCAAGGATTGTTCTTTGCTGGGCAAAATCACGTTCATATCCAGATTATTGCCAGCGAGACTGAAACGGGGCTGATTTCGACAACACCACAGGCGATGTTGCAGCAGACGCA
>CAYSQL010000073.1:0-3735 GCA_964433265.1 uncultured Candidatus Saccharibacteria bacterium
AGCTAGATAGATGATTACTCTCGACAGAACCCGGCTTACAGACTAACTGCCTACTAAAAAATCCCGCGATAGTGCGGGCTTTTTTAGTAGCATATTGGCGCTGGTTTTCTAGGCGAAGTACCTACTCTTTTGTGACATTCTTAACAATAGCGCTAAAAGCTTTTGGATCATTCACGGCGATTTCAGCGAGGACCTTACGATCAAGCTCAACGCCGGCAGCTTTGAGGTTGGCGATAAACTTGCCGTAGGTCGTGCCATTTTCGCGCGCGGCTGCGTTGATGCGGGTAATCCAAAGACTGCGCAGATCACGCTTGCGGGTGCGGCGATCGCGGTAGGCATATTGAAGCGCACGGGTAACGGCTTGTTTCGCTAGGCGAAAGCTCCGGGTGCGGTTGTGCTGCATGCCCTTGGCGGCTTTAAGGATTTTTTTGTGGCGCGCGTGTGCGGCGACTCCTCGTTTAACTCGCATAGACTAGACTCCCAACGCCCGTTTGACGTTTTTTGCCATGCCGCCCGTGACAACGGCTGTGGTGTTAATATTTCGTTTGCGGCTCTTACTCTTCTTTGAGAGCATATGGTTGCCGAACGCGCGGCGACGCGTGAGTTTGCCGGTACTGGTTAGCTTAATGCGCTTAGCAGTGCCCTTGTGGGTCTTCATTTTTGGCATTCTACTTACTCCTTATTACGATGCTCAGGTTCCGACCTGCCATCACTGGTTTCTGTTCGAGTATTGCATCATCCTCGAGAAGGTTTACGACTCTTTCTACAAGCTCGTAGCCTAGTTCCTTGTGCGCCATCTCGCGGCCCCGGAAGAAAATAAGAATTTTCACCTTATGGCCGTCGGCGAGGAATGCGCGGATCTTGCGGAGCTTGATCTCGAGATCGTTAGCACCAATCTTTAAACCAAAGCGCATTTGCTTGAGTTCGCTCGCCTTATTGCTACGGCGATTCTTTTGCTGCTCTTTCATCTTTTGGTACTGGAATTTTCCCCAGTCGACAATCTTTGCGACTGGCGGATCGGCGTTGGGTGATATTTCGACAAGATCGACGCCCGCTTCTTCGGCGGCCTTGAGCGCTTCGGTGCGGCTCATAATGCCGAGCTGTTCGCCGTTTGTACCGATGACGCGCAGTTCACGTGCGCGGATAGCATCGTTGATGCGAATTGATGTGTTGATCGCTGCTCTCCTTTACTCGAGTGCTTATGTTGCAAAAATACTCCCAAACATTTTAACAGATACGGCGTGTGATTTCAAGCAGCATATCGGTATTGCAAGGCCTCGGAAACATGTCGGACGTCGATGTCGTCGGCGTTTTCTAAATCGGCAATCGTTCGGGCCACTTTTATAATCTTGAAATAGCTCCGTGGGCTGAGGTCGAGCCGAGTAGCTGCAGTATCGAGAAATTGCTTGACGGAATCGGAAACGACAAGTGCCGAGCGTAGTTCATTCGACGATAGGGAAGCGTTGTATTTTAAGCTACTGCCGTATCTGTTAATCTGTTTTTCATGGGCGTTGAGAATTGAATCATAAGCTTCTTGATGTTGATTTTTCGACGACGATTTTTGTATGAGCAAGTCCTCGTGGTTGACGCGGCTTACCGGAACGACCATATCGATTCGATCGAGGAATGGCCCCGAGAGGCGTTTTTGGTATGCTATGATTTGCGATGTTGAGCATGAGCATTCCTTGGTCGCGTCGCCGTAGTATCCGCAGGGGCAGGGGTTCATCGTGGCGATGAGCATGAAATCGGCGGGGTAGGTCGCACGTCCATTTGCTCTGGTGACGGACACGGTTTTGTCCTCGAGAGGTTGCCTGAGGGCTTCGAGAACCGATCGAGGGTATTCAGGCACCTCATCGAGGAATAGGACGCCATGGTTAGCGAGGCTGACCTCTCCTGGGCGCGGTTTCGTGCCGCCACCGATAATAGCGATTTGGCTCGACGTGTGATGTGGAGCGCGAAAGGGGCGCGATGGCGAGACGTCATCTAGGAGTAAACCAGCTAAGCTGTGGATTTTTGTCACGTTGAGCCGTTCGCTAGGGCTCAGGGGTGGCAGCAATGAGAGCAGTGTCTTTGCGAGCATCGTCTTGCCTGCGCCAGGTGAGCCGCTAAGGAGGAGGTTATGGTGGCCAGCAGCCGCAATGATTAATGCTCGTTTTGCGCGCTCCTGACCAAAGACATCGTCGAGGCATGGGCCAACGCTTTGTGGCGCGGGTGGTGCTGTAACGGGAGCCGCGGCGGGGAGGGCGAGTTCTTTTTTGAGGTGTAGGAAGAGCTCCTTGAGGGAGGGGACGCCAATAATCTCTATGCCTTCGACGAGTAACGCCTGAGAGACATTGCCGGTGGGAAGGAAGACGCGGGTAACACCAGCTTTTTGCGCCGTTTCGGCGATAGATATCGCACCAGAAACAGGGCGCAGGCGACCGTCCAGGGCGAGTTCACCGGCAAATACGGCGTCGGCGACGTCTTCTTTGCGCAGCTGGCCACTACTGACGAGAATTGCGAGGGCAATCGGCAGGTCGTAGTGCGTCCCGTCTTTTGGAATTTCTGCTGGTGCCAAGTTAACGGTGATGCGTTTTGCTGGATACTCGAGAAGGGAATTGGTAAGGGCGCTTTTGACGCGCTCCTTCGCCTCGTCGATGGCTTTATTGCCAAGACCAACTATCTGAAGCCCAGGCAGGCCCTTTGTCATATCGCTTTCTACCTCTATGATTGAGCCGTCAAACCCTAGGGGCGCTACGGACGTGATTTTTGCTACCATACCCATGATGACAGTAGTTAACCACATCTGGCGCCAATCTGTAAACTATGGTATAATCAAGAGCGTAATGACCGAGGGGCTGACTCAGCTTTCGACGTTGGGACTTTAACAGGCTATTTTGCATACCGACCTCTGACGTAATCAGATTAATAATTGCAAACAACAAATTTGCAGGCCTTGTAGCCAAGCTCAAGAGCGCTATTGCTCCTATGCAGCTACAGGCCATCGCTGCTTAATTAGTTAGCAGCCGTATTTGTTCGGACGCCCGCTACGGATTGAATGCGCCATATTGAGCAGGCTCGATTCATATCGCCATCACGACGCTGTGAGTTTAAACCTTTCGTGATTCATAGAGCTGTCTGTTTGTTCTATTTTGAGCAGACTCTATGATAACCTTGAATAGGACTATGTATGTAGACAAATAGTAGGTTACCTGACGGACCCGGGGGCAGTTCCCGGCAGCTCCACCAACGAAAAAACCCGACCGTAGTGTCGGGTTTTTTCGTATCGACGCTGTGTGTAGCGCAAATAAAAACGACTACCTGCGAGTAGTAGTCGTTTTCGTGGAGTTTTTTGCAATTTTGTTTATTTTTGGCTCCTGCACAATTTATTTGCTCAGGAACTACCCCTATATTATGACGCGAATGCGCTTGTGTCAATAACTTTGTGGCGAATATTTTAGTAAAAAATACAGCAGAATTATGGGGTATTTTCGCTTGACATGTGGTGCGGATAACGCCGATCCTCTATAAAAACAGTGACGTGTATGTAGACGCAGACTCGGGGGGGCGCGAAGTGGCAGGCTGCACTCGGACAGCGAGATGGGGAAGCTAGGCGACCCCGTGATTTCATGGATAACTTCCAAAATGAGCAGAATGGTGTCTGAATGTGCATAACGCCTGCCGCCGCTACGTCGCGCTACGTTGGTTGGTTGGTTGGTTGGTTGGTTGGTTGGTTGGTTGGTTGGTTGGTTGGTT
>CAYSQL010000074.1:0-3553 GCA_964433265.1 uncultured Candidatus Saccharibacteria bacterium
ATGCATAAACGAATTCTACTCAAACTCTCAGGCGAGCAACTTCAGGGCGAACATGCGGGCGGTTTCGATACCGAACGAGCGACATGGATCGCACATCAGGTCAAAGAGGCGGTTGATGGTGGCGCGCAGATTGTCATTATGGTGGGCGGCGGCAATTATGCCCGCGGCGCGCAACTCGCGAATGACAAGATCCAACGGATTACCGGCGACTATGTCGGTATGCTCGCGACGATGATGAATGCGTTGACACTTGCGGATGTATTCAATAGCGAGGGCGTTGATACGCGCGCACTCAGTAACATCGAGGCGAATTTGGTTGTTGACCAGTTTACCTATCGTCGCGCCATGAGTCACTTGGCAAAGGGTCGCGTCGTAATCATTGCTGGCGGTGCTGGTCGTCCATTCCTGACGACGGACACGGCGGCGGTGAATCTGGCGCTCGAGCTGGCCTGCGATATCGTAGTCAAGACGACGAAAGTTGATGGCGTGTATAGCGCCGATCCCACCAAGGATTCATCGGCGACAAAATTTGACCGAATTTCCTACGACCAGGCCCTCGCCGATCCGGCAATTACCGTCATGGACAAGGCGGCGCTCGGCCTTGCGATGGAGCAGCGTATCCCTGTTTTGGTATGCGATTTATTGACCGACGGCAATATTGCGCGCGCGACATCTGGTGAATCTGTTGGTACGGTTATTGAATAATTTATAAAAACATGCTATAACTTGCTTCAAGTAGCACCGTGCTATGGAACGCCATCAATGGTGAGAACCTGCCGATAGAATAAGAAGGAGCCATCATGTGTGGCATCAATGCAAGAGTGAGGCACTCAGTTGGTGCCCCGCGACGAGCTGTCATCCTGTTCTGTGATGACCCGTGGACCGCGCACCCCGTTGTTGACATGTATGTCAACAACGGATGCGATGTGCTGGCGATTGCCCTCCCGAAGCTGCGGCTCACGTGGCCGTTTGTCGAGGGTGTGGCGGAGGAAGTGAAGGGTTTCCTGAACTCCCCCCGTTCGCATTCGTACCGAGAAGCTGTCTTCGATGGCAATGCCGAGGCGGTCGTCGTTCGCTACATGCTGCAGGCTGAAGGATTCGATATGGCGATGCCGACACGGCTGCTGATCGGAGGGGCTGCGACGCAGAGGCTCTATCGCCGGAATTTGCGAGCCTACGCCTCGGGGCTCATCGGCCGCTCGTCCTCGAGCGTCGAGCGGGCGCCGTCGAGATTGATCAAGGCGGCACGCGAGTCACGGCCGGATGCCGTCGAGCTGTTCGAGGTAATCCTGTACCTCTACAGCGCGCGGTCTGATGTGCGCGGTGTTGCAATGCGGCGCGACGACGATGCGTGGATTCGCGATGGCCATGGAGTATTCGGTGCATGGCGAGTGGCGCCCATCTGGCCTGATGCCTACGCACCTCCGGAGTTGGTCGCTTCTGGTGTCGCGGTGCGCGAAAGGGCGCTGCGCCGCCTCGACGCCGTCGCAGCTTCGTAACCCCCCTGCACGGTCCTGCTAGCCCCGAGCCTCCCCTTTTATGAGGGGATAGGCTCGGGGCTACTTGATTATTGGAGAGATATAGTATTTTAAAATATGGTATAATATCGCTATTCACCTCTGGAGACTAGTGATTGGAGCGGGAAAATGAAGTACCTTGCAGACCTGTTGACGTTTGCACGCCTGATAATGGCTGTCGTGACAGTCTGTCTGGTGTTCTCTGGCTTTTGGCTGGGCGCACTTATAACCTTTTGGGCGGCGATGCTGAGCGATGCGCTTGACGGTGTATGCGCTCGTCGATGGCCCTATACCGAAGACGACAAGCCGGTGTGGCGACGAAACGCGGCATTTGATCGTTTCGATGCGATTACCGATGCGGTTCTCGTCGTCGTAGTGAGCCTCGCCCTGGCGGTAGTCATCTCCTACTGGTGGCTCGTGGCGGTGCTGATTATCGCTATTGGCGCCCTGCTTGCTTCTGGCGTGCAGCTGCTCATCCTTGCTGGACGGCCGGATGCGGCGGAGCATATCGATGTCATGGATGGCGTTTGGTATGGCGTCAGCCTGGGGCTGATTGCATCCGAGCTGACTCGTCATCTCGGTGCGTCCGCGCCTGCGCTGTTTGTTCTGCAAGCATTCATCGCCGTGTTGATCGTCGCTCTGAAATGGGCACATATCACGACACGGCCAGATACGAGACGTCAAGCCGAAGTGATGAGGCTAGCGAATAATCGTCGCGTTCTGCGTTTCGACGGGGTGTACGGGGTCGTTGAGACATGTTTTTTTGTCTCAACGACCCCTGTTTCGTATTGTATTAAAATTATTTTTATTATATAATATAAGTTAGTAGTGTCGTACTACTAACGCCTATTGTGGCGTGAACCTTTGATTCAGAGAGGGCGGTGGCGCTATGAGCGCCAAAACATCGAGACGAGTCCTCGTGGCATTACTTGCCACAGTGCTCGTTACGGGAACTGTCGATGCACTGACCCGTGCGGCCATGCACGGACAGGTGGTGCCACGGTTTGTGGCGTCGGGGACGACGCGTCGCAAGCTTGTCGTACTGTACCATGGCCTCATGGGGCATGCCGAGACGCAGTTTGGGGCGGTGCAGGACTGGTATTTGAAGAACGGGTTTGATGTTCTGCAAATTGTTACCCTTGGGTCGAAGTATGACCCCGAGCTGGTCGCAATGACCGCTGCAACGGCAATTCAGGAAATTGCAGCTCCTGGTCATTATGACCATATCGTGTTTGATGGGGCGTCTCTCGGCGCCCGGGCTGCGGTCGACACCAAACTTGAGCTGCGGAAGCGCAGCTTCGTGTTCGGTGCTAAGACGGCACTGTTTGCCGAGGGGGCTCCGATGACCTGGCGGTCTATTGCGGGACCAAACAAGTATGGCGCTTGGGTGCTGTCCCGGGTGCCGTTTGGCGCAGTCAGCAACCGACTGCTCGGCCCACTGTTCGGCCGTGTGATGGTAACGCCTCCTCGAGAGGAAAACATCGAGCCTGGTGCGGACCGTGCGTTCCTCGATCAGTCGGTCGAGGCAGCACGCGAGACGAAGGTCTCGATGTATAGCAGTCAGCTTGGAAGTTTCGCTGGTCGCGATGCCTACTCTGATCGGTCTCTGCGTGGATTGTTCGACGAGGTCGACTTTTTCTGGTTCGATAAGGACCACATGGAAACAGTCGACCAGCCGACTGCCCTACTCGCGTGGCGCCGCGCTTTTGGCGCGCAGCCGGTTGGCGTTGTGCGCGTTGGTTCGACGCATGTCGACTTTGCCGCGGCGCCTGGTGCCAACATCACGGCGCATGAGGAGATCTGCAGGGAACTTGGCGTCATCGCCTGATTTCTGCGGCGAGTACGATGCTACAAGCCCGAGTCTCACCCTGCTTTTTTCGGGGGAGAGACTCGGGCTGTAGTCTTTTGTGAGATTATTTCTTTGACTATGTGTGTCGCGACTTCCCCGCTAGCGTCCCAAGTGTAGCGGGCGGCATTCTCGTGGCCGCGGGCGATGAGCTCGCGGCTGGTTTTTTTATCGGTCAGTGTTTCGACGA
>CAYSQL010000075.1:0-3541 GCA_964433265.1 uncultured Candidatus Saccharibacteria bacterium
ATCGGTATCCGTAACCGCCGCCCTGATGAGCGCCGTCGCCGCTACCGAACTCATGGTCGGCAGAGTTTGCTTCGTGGCGAGCTTCGCGATCGGCTGTGCGCTGAGCAATTTCTTCTGCACTGAGACCACGGGCTTCCCAGCGAGCCTGTACTGCTTCGGCCATCTTCTCTTCGAATGTTTCTTCGTCCATGCCCTGCTCGACGGCAATTTGCGACATAGTCTTGGTCTGGAGCTCTGTTTGCAACTCTTCGGCGGTCATGCCAAAGATTTGTGCGCGTAATTCAAGTGACGCCTGGTAGCCGCCGCCCTGGCCGTATCCTTGGTGCGTACCGGTCGAGGTAGTGGTGCCGTTTCCTTGGCCGTTCATAGCGAGAGCGGTCGTAGAGCTGTTGGTCGCTGCGATGCCGGCGATACCGGCAACTGCGAGCGTCGTGACGCCTAATGTTAGTAGCTTCTTCATGTCAATTTCCTTTCTTGGTTATGCTGACATATGTAGTACGATTGGCGCGACGTAAATATTTCATGTTTTTTCCAAATTATGCAAAAATACGGATGAAATTAGTGGTGGGACTATTTGTATTTGTTTTGTTGAAATATTTTGCTTGGTATTACCGTATTACATATAGCGAAGCCTACGTTGCGCGCTTAATTGAACTATAACTATGAGATACTAAATAGAGATGGCAGATTATCCCGCGAACGAAACTGATGAATCGATTGTCGCTCGAGTAATTGATGGTGATATTGAGGTGTATGCAACGCTGATGTTGCGCTACGAGGCGCGCTTGCGCCGTTACGTCGTCTATCTCATCCACGATCAAGCGGCGGCCGAGGATATCGTGCAAGAAACCTTTATCAAGGCGTATCAAAACCTACGCGGATTTAACGCGAAATATAAATTTTCGTCCTGGATATATCGAATTGCCCATAATGTGGCGATGGACACGATAAAGGCGAATCGTCATGTGACGGATGACGACGTCGAGACGTTGCCGGATACGGAATACGACCAGCAGGTCGAGACGCTTGTTGATCGAGACATTTTGCGCACGCACGTGCGTGGTTGCATGGATGATATGGATCAAAAGTATCGTGACGTCGTACAGCTCGTTTATTTCGAGCACATGAAATACGATGAGGTGAGCGACGTCCTCCACGTACCCGTATCGACGGTGGGAGTCTGGTTGTCGCGAGCCAAGTCTCAATTAAAGCAATCATGTAGGCAGAAAGGAGTGAGGCGATGAAAAAAGAAACAACGACTAATATTAGCACGGCGGTGATGGGTCAAATTCAGAGCGGAAAAGTGCACATGAAGCCGCGGTTATACTACGCGCTGCTGAGCGCACTCTCGGTCGGTGCGGTCGTGTTGGCGGGTCTTTCGATTGCGTATTTGTCGAGCGTCGTCTTTTTCTGGCTGCGAATCATGTCGGCCGATACGATGGCGTATGGTGCGCGCGCAAACCTTGCGGAAGCGTTAGCCTCATTCCCGTGGTGGGCGCCGATTCTTGCGCTCGGTCTACTTGTTGCTGCCGCCTTGCTCATTCATCGGCAAGGAAGAATGTACCGTCATAAAATGAGTACGATTATACTCGTTATCACGGCCTGCGCATTACTTCTCGGGGGTGTATTGTCGTTCTTCGGTGTTGGCGATTTGCAAACGTCGCATATGTCGGGTCAATCGGGTCAGGGGCGAGGGCGTTGGCGCGACAATTAGGGGTGGGGCGCGTGTCTAAAGCAGGTCAAAGATTGATTGCTGACGATTGATATCGAGCTTTTTTAGGGCGAGTCCTGACGTGCCGGGCGTCGTGTTTGGATTCTGTTGCTGTGGCTGGAAGCCTGCGAGTAGTGTCGAGTTAAGGGCGAGCATCTCGTCGCCCGTATCTATCATAATCACCTTGCCGATGATGCCTGCGATTGTTCCACAGATACGTGCGCTCGGTTCGATGTTTGAAGTGAGGTGTATATCCTTCTCAAAAACCGAAGGGGCAAGATGATAGTCTGGGTAGAGATAGCGAAATTCTGGCACATCTGCGACGACGGTTGATCTGGCGAGACGTTTGGCTTTTTCGTAGGCGGTAGTTAGGGCACTGCGACAGGTGGACTCGGTTGCTTTTTCGTCGAGTGCTTTTAACTTGCTATCGAGCCGAACCCACTCGGTGAAGCCTGCGACGGTATGAATGCGGCGCTCTAAATTGCGCGCGACCGTGCCATTGCCGCTCCCGATAAACATGCAGGCAAGTGCGCCCTGTTCGCGTACGCGCACTTCGCGGCGCGCCGAAACGGCGACGCCCACCTTGATGATGTCGTCGGAAAAATAGGCGAGATACACAGAGTGATCGGCGCCAAGGAGGCTGCTTGCCTGTTCATTTGTGCCATATCCAGTTTTGGCAGTAAATGAGACGTCGCATTGTTCGCACGATGCGCATTGGGTTTTCTTGCCGGGGGCAATTTCGCTATGGGCGGGGCAGGGCGTGTATCCGGTTTTGCCGAATTGCTTATAGCCGACGCAGTGGCGGGCGCCTGATAGGGTGATATTGAATGTCTCGCCGACGATTACTGGTATTGGCGTGTCATCGACAACGAGTCGTGGGGTTAAATCTTGCCAGGTAAGCTCTGTAATCATCGAGGTCTTTGCCAGTACTCTTCAAGTTGACGGTATTTTAAGCGTTGCGGTGATTTGGCGTGCTGTTTGTGCGCCATCTGGCTAGCTGTGTGTATTCGTAAATTTTGCGCTCCGTCTCTGACTCTGAATTTATGAATAGCTTGGGATTCATGAACGCCACTTCGTCGCCATCCTCGCCAGCGCTAAAAAGCATGCTCTCAGGTGTGACTTCAAAAATCAGCCGTACTTGCCAGAAGTCGTGCGACTCCAGATAGGATGGATTGTCGACGGCAAGAATACGGTATGTGAACCCCCCCTCGAGATTAACTTCTTCTTTCATCTCTCGCGCAATCGCGGCCTTGAGGTCCTCGTGGTGATCCATGCCACCACCAGGCAAATCCCACCATTGCCGGTCGGTTTCTTTGACGACGAGGACTTCGCCCTGCTCGTTTCGTACGAGACCTTTGAGGGATAGGCGGTAGAGGAAATCTGTCTTGCGGGTGGTAGTTGGATGATGGATGGCGCCGAGGGCTGTTTGATGTGACATGCTACAAGTATAGCAGGCTCAATGTCATTTCGGTTGACGGAGACTTGATATTGCCCATGCACGCTCCTGTTTTATGTACGGCTGATGCTATCCAAGCGGGACGGTCGCGCTCCCTGCAGTATATTGGCCACTATGATGATGCTGCCCCCAATGAAGAAGATTCGCCGTATCGTTATTAACGTTGACGGTGGCGGCTGTGGTATTGAATCGGTTGTTGAACGACCTCATCGCCGTCCTCGACCATGTACTGGTGTCGCCAAGGGTCTTGTACTGTCCACTTGGCGCCGTATTGTGCCGTATTTACCAAGCGGCAGGGCTTACAGTTCCTGCTGCTCGTGTAAATAGCGCGTTAGTAATAGGGCTGCATTTGGCTCGACTTCGTCCGCAGCGAT
>CAYSQL010000076.1:0-3531 GCA_964433265.1 uncultured Candidatus Saccharibacteria bacterium
GAGCGCATATTTTGCGCCAAGGGCTTCGTCCCCAGTTCAAGTCTACAGAGGAGCCACCAAGGAAAGCATCTCACGAGAGTGGGATGTTTTCTTTTGGCAAAATATATGACATGATATATATCATGAAACACCTCGATCGTATCGCCGGAGCGATTTTTGACGTCGACGACACGCTGCTCGATAATCAACCCGACAGAAATCCGCTCAGCAACCTACATCAAATCGCGCGGCTCGACGCCCTTCACGCGGTCGGCCGAGCGCACCCTGAGCTCAGCCAGCTTCTCGAGGTCGAAGCGCAAGAGAATTACGACGCCTTCCCCGCCTCGCCCGTACACACCCCGAAGGATTCAACAAAGCGTTCCATAGCCTAGGGCTCCCGGACGACATGCGCGGGAACGTTATCGCGCTCGAAGACGACCCTCGCGGCATGCTGTCAGCACGAAAGGCTGGACTCTACGTCTGCGGCATCACCACCCGCTACACGCGCGACCAGCTCGAACAAACCGAAGCGCAGCCCGACCTCATTGTCGACTCGTATGCCGAGCTGAGCGACATATTCAAACTATAGCGGCGAATCCAGCCTTGTACAAAAAGGAGGCTGTTTATATAATGATTAGCAGTATGAGAGCACCTCTGAAGGGTTTTACAATCGTCGAGCTGCTTATAGTGATTGTCGTAATCGCTATTCTTGCTATTATCACAGTTGTCAGCTTCAACGGCCTGCAGGATCGGGCAAACGGTGCAACTGTCGCAAGTTTTCTGAATGGCGCCTCCAAGAAACTTGCGATTAGTTATGTCAATAATGGCCGCTACCCAGACGATTTGGCCTCTACCCCTGAGGGCGCGATATCCATACCGAGCGGTATGACGGTAACTTATTTGCCAAACAATTCAAGCAATCCTCCCACATACACGATTTCAGCCTCCTTGAAGGGCGCAGTGTACGCCGCAAGTGATACTGCCCCTCCCGCCCCAGCCCGGCTAGCTGTCGGCCAGTTTAATCAGGAGTTGTACGCCAATCAAACGCTGTCTGGGGCGCCGCTCGTTAGCCAGGTCTCTAGTGTATTTAACGATTGGGGGTCGGGCGGCCCTACTGGGGTAGGCGTCGACAATTTTTCGGCTCGCTGGACAACAACGATTACCGTTGCCACTGCCGGCGATTACACGTTTTACATAACCTCGGACGACGGCCAGCGCCTGTATATCAATAACTCTCTCGTCATCGACAACTGGGTTGCACAAGGACCAACGACAAAACAGTACACTACTTCTCTCGCCGCTGGGCAAATTATCTCTCTCAAATATGAATATTACGAAGTCAGCGGTGGTGCGGTCGCAAAACTCGAATGGACTCCAGCCGGTGGAGCGCGTAACGTGCTGTCCGCCCAATAGACAGTTTCTACGGTCACAAATTGGCTCAGTGGTTTCGAGGTGCTATAATTACTCTGTTGCGGGTATCGTATAGCGGCTATTATGTATCCTTCCCAAGGATGAGATGAGGGTTCGACTCCCTCTACCCGCACCAAATAGACGCCTTTTAACTCAACGTCCGCTTAGTCGCGGCGTTCGACGATAATTTTGCACTCAGTAACAAGCGCAGCCAGTGCGCCGACTGCGGCCAGTATCGGTGCGAACACGACACCGACCACGCCAACGGTCACCGGAAACTCGACGAGCGTTTCGTTCTCTTTGCTACGAATCACGATACGCCGTACGTTGCCTTCATTGATGAGTTCTTTGACCTTTTTTACCAATCCATCGCCTGAAACGACGAATTCCTCGGTGGTTTTCTTTTGCTCCGCCATACTATTTACCACCCTGCTCTTTCGCCATAAAATGCTTCAGGCTATCGACAGTATCCATAAATTGACTCGGGAAGATAATCGTGCTGTTCTTTTCAACCGCCACCTCTGTCAGCACTTGCAGATTGCGCAGCTGTAACGCAATCGGGTGCGCCGCGATGATATCAGCCGCTTCGCCAAGTTTTTGCGCACTCATCTGCTCACCTTCGGCGGCGATAATCTTCGCGCGACGCTCGCGCTCGGCTTCAGCCTGCTTTGCCATGGCGCGTTTCATATCCTGTGGCAGCTCGATATTCTGAATCTTCACATTCTCGACATCGATTCCCCATTTGTCAGTCTCGCCGTCGACGATTTCCTTAATCTTTTCACTAATTACCTCGCGACTGCTGAGTAGCTCATCGAGATCCGCATTACCAGCGACGTCCCGCAAGGCCGCCTGAGCAAATTGGCTGGTTGCATAGATATAGTTCGTCGTTTCGAGCATTGCCTTGCTTGCATCGACGACGCGCAGGTACACGACAGCATCAACGCCGACAGTCACGTTGTCCTTTGTGATGATTTCTTGCTTCGGCACGTCAATTGGCGTCGAACGGATATCCACGCGCATCATCCTTTGTACGGCCGGAATAACAATCCGCAGGCCAGGACCCATCACGCCCGTATAACGACCCAGCGTCAAAATCACGCCTCGCTCATACTGGTTAACAATCTTGATACCACTGATAATTATCGATACAACGATGATGCCCACTATCCACATTACAACATCCATACCACGCTCCTCTCTTAATTACCTCTATTCTACTGCCGCCTCGATGAGCGCGTCAATAAGCGCAGGATAGTGAATGCCTGCCTCACGCCAGAGTTTCGGGTACATACTGATGTTCGTGAACCCAGGAAAGGTATTCACCTCAATAACATACGGCGTCTCACCCTCGAGTAAATAGTCGACGCGCGCCAAGCCGCGGCAGCCAAGCACCTCGTAGGCCTTATGCGATGTGGCGCGAATACGCTCGGCTATTTCAGCTGTCAGTGCAGCGCTCGTAATCACTTGCGATGCGCTATCTGCAGCATATTTATCATCATAATCATAGAATTCTGCCCCGGCGATAATCTCCCCGACGCCGCTTACTTTGTGTTTTGGCGGATTGCCAAGTACGGCAGTCTCTAGCTCGCGGCCAGTAATAGCACGTTCGATTAGTACTGTATCGTCATGCTTGAGAGCCTTCTGTAATGCCGGCAAAAACTCCGATTTGTCATGCACCTTACTCACCCCCACCGAGCTCCCCGACCGCGAGGGCTTCACGAACAATATCGCGCCAAGCGATTCCGACAGCTCGCCATGCGTGGGTAGCGGATTTCCCTTTCGATAAACGACATAGTCAGCCGTCTTGATGCCATTTGCTTCGAGAATTTGCTTGGTTAGCACCTTATCCATGCATACCGCGCTCGCTGTCGTATCGCAACCAACGATTGGAATATGGAGCAACGCCGCCAGTCCTTGCACCGTTCCGTCCTCGCCATTCTTACCATGCAGTACCGGCAGAATAACATCCGGATGCACAACGCGGTCGCCGGGATGGGTTATAAAACTCCCAGAGCCAGGCACAGCAGCCAACTGGGCGCCACTATGATGCGTCAGATCATCACGCCATTGATCGAGCAGCCACCATTTGCCCGCTCGGTCGATATAGCCGAGCAGCACATTATATTTTTCGCCGTCCATCGC
>CAYSQL010000077.1:0-3519 GCA_964433265.1 uncultured Candidatus Saccharibacteria bacterium
CGCCGCCTATCTCAATCATCTCTTTCGCGCCGGCGAACTACTGGCAAATACCCTCGCGACCATTCACAATGAGCGGTTCATCGTTCGGCTCGTCGATGATATTCGCGAGAGCATCGCGGACAATACTTTTTACGAGTTCAAGCAAACGTTTCTCGATAATTACTACCGGCGAGGATAGGGACCGTTAAGTTCCGGCTGGCAGCCGCTGGCCCGGGCAGTCTGACAAGACACGTTCAATCGCGTCTTTTTCTGCCTGCGTCACCCAAAGCGAGTATTTCGCTTTCACAGCGACTTGCCGTGCGACATATTGACAACGAAAGGCTTTGTTTGGCGGCAACCACGTCGCCGCATCACCATCGCTTTTTGCCTGATTTGCCTTGCCATCAACAGCAAGCAGTTCGAGCGGGTCATTCGCGAGCGCCATACGCTGCTGGGAGGTCAGTTGTTGCGCACCCTTCTGCCATGCGTCACTCAGCGCCACGACGTGATCGATTTGTACCGCCGCGCTCGTCGTCGCGCCACGCGTGAATTGAATGTCCGCACCTGTATACGGATCGTGAAGCAGGCCACTCGTCACCTTGCACGCTGAATCGACAGTCGGATTTGTCAAATCACGCCGCAAAATGATATTTCGCGTGTCACACCCATTCTCCACCGCCCATCCGTCACCAAATTGCGTGCGTGCGTACCCTGTTTTTGGCGCACGACCTTTTACGGAAAGTGTTCGCAGCGCATCGACCGCAACGCCAGCTGCCGTCGCACCGCCATTTGTCGACGTCGATGATTGATCGTGTCGATCCGTCGTCGCCGATTGCTGGTCCTTGGCATTTTGCACATCGGCTACTGCCACAATAACTACGACAACGATACAGACCGCCACAACCAAATTCACTCTTCGCCATCGATACTTCATAATTGCATTATACCCTGCGCTATAATAGCTATATGCAATCAGTCACACATCTTATATCAGAATTCATTCCAGAAAACTATCAGCTCGCGCTTATCATTGACCGGGCTGCCCGCACATTTAACGGCACCGTCGCGATTACGGGCGAATCAGTCAATAAGCATATCGTCGTGCACGCAAAAGATTTGACTATTGCTCGTGCGACAATCGACGGCGAGCCAGCCACCTGTACGCAAGGGGAAAACGATGAGCTTACCCTGACAGTACCCCATCTCGCCCCTGGGCGGCATACTGTCATCATTTCTTATGACGGCAAAATCATCGACACGCAGTTGCACGGCCTCTATCCATGTAAATTTACCGTCGACGGCGCGCCAAAAGAGCTTATCATGACCCAATTCGAGAGCCACTACGCCCGCGAGATGTTTCCGTGCGTCGACGAGCCAGAGGCAAAAGCGACCTTCGACGTGACAGTCACGACTGAGACAGGCGTCACCGTCCTCGGAAATATGCCAGTTGTGGCACAGAACGAGCAGGATGGCACGCTCGTCACGACATTTGACACGACGCCACGAATGAGTACGTATCTCGTCGCGCTTGTCATTGGTGATATGCATGCAAAAAGCGCCACGACCAAAGACGGCGTCGTTGTCTCGGTCTGGGCAACCAGGGCGCAACGACTCGAGAGTCTCGATTTTGCGCTTGAGCACGCCGTAAAATCAATTGAGTTCTACAATGAATACTTTGGCGTGCCCTATCCATTGCCAAAGTCCGATAACGTTGCCGTACCAGATTTTGCCAACGGTGCCATGGAAAACTGGGGGCTCGTCACTTACCGCGAGACCGCGCTCCTTGCCGATCCCGACACGACAAGCCTCGCCTCGAAGGAATACATCGCCACTGTCATCGCCCACGAGCTCAGCCATCAGTGGTTTGGCAACCTCGTTACGATGAAATGGTGGAACAACCTGTGGCTCAACGAAAGCTTCGCGACCATCATGGAATACATCGCGACCGACGCGCTACACCCCGATTGGAACATGTGGCTCGAATTCAACTCAAACGAAGGCGGCATGGCGCTCCGCCGCGACGCGATCGATGGCGTGCAATCAGTGCAAATTGATGTTAAGCATCCAGACGAAATTTCGACCATTTTCGACGGCGCCATCGTCTACGCAAAAGGCGCGCGACTGATGAATATGATGCGCACCTTCGTTGGCGAAGACGCGTTTCGTCAGGGCCTCAAGGAGTATTTCACGACACACGCCTACAGCAACACGCGTGAAACCGATCTCTGGAACGCTTTGTCCCAAGCGAGCGGCAAAGATGTTGCGGGCTTCATGTCAGCTTGGATTAGCCAGCCAGGCTACCCAGTCATCACCGCAACGGCGAGCGACAGCGAGCTGACACTCGCTCAACAGCAATTCTTTGTCGGCCCGCACGAAACAAGCAGCCAATTGTGGCCGATTCCGCTTGACAGTTCGTATGGCGCCCTGCCAGAGCTACTCGATACTACGTCAACCGCTGCCGGATACACCGATAGTCTCATCCTACTCAACCAGCACAACACCGGCCACTATCTGACAAACTACGATCCTACCTTGCGTACAAAAATCTACGATGCGCTCAAAGATGGCACGCTCACCGAAAGCCAACGTATTCAATTCCTCACCGAGCAGACAATGCTGGCGCGAGGCGGATTCATACCGATGGCGAGCCTCATTCCGTTGCTCGACGCTTACAAGCATGAGTCGAGCGACAAAATATGGGACGTGCTATCCGTTGCAATTGCCGAACTGAAGAAATTTGTCGAGACCGACGAGGCTCGCGAAAACAAGCTTCGATCACTTGTCGGCGCCCTTGCAAGCGAACAATTTGCCCGACTTGGCTGGAATGCGCTTGACGGTGAGCCCGAAAACGACACAAAACTCCGCTCGACCATCCTTGGCTGCATGATTTACAGCGAAAACGAGGCCGTATTGGACGAGGCGAAGCGCCGTTTTGAGGCCGCGCCTTTCGAACAACTCGACCCCGAGCTTCGACCACTGCTTGCCAGCGCAGTCGTTCGCCATTTTGAAACACCACCACTTATCAAACAACTACTCGAACTCTATAAAACGAGTCAAAATGCCGAACTCAAGATTGATATCGCTTCGGCGCTCACTTCGTCGCGCGAGGAAAGCACGCTACACGCACTGATTGAACTCGTTCCAGATACGACCGTTATTCGCCCACAGGACACACTGCACTGGTTTGTTTATCTCCTCAGCAATCGACATTCTCGTACCGAAACCTGGCAGTGGATGCGCGATTCGTGGCAGTGGATCACCGAGACTTTTGGTGACGACAAGAGCTTTGACCGTTTTCCACGCTATGCCGCCGGGCGCTTGATGACCCGCGAGCAGCTCAAGGAATATACGCAGTTCTTCGCTCCGCTACGCAACGATCTGTCGCTGACGCGTACGATTGATATGGGCATTCGCGACCTCGAGGGAAAAATCGAGCTCATTGAACGCGAATCACCAGCCATCTACGCGGCGCTAGACAATCTCTAGTATATCCGTCACGACCGGCTCGCCGCCCGTCGTCGCCACCGCCAGCAAGTGCAT
>CAYSQL010000078.1:0-3486 GCA_964433265.1 uncultured Candidatus Saccharibacteria bacterium
AGGGGAACGATAGGGATGGCGGAAAGGAGAGGGAGGCGGAGGAGGAGGAGGGGGAGTTCGACGGGGGGGGGGGCGGGGGAGAAGGAGCGGGAGTTGGGAGCGGAGGGAGAGTGGGGGCATGTGTGCTTATATTCCCCACTTGGTATGCCGCTGTTCATATTAGGGGTATTTAAGCATAAGCGGCGGAGTGGCGTCAAGGAGTGCAATCAAAGCATTTACGCTACAGAGGTACCAAACAGCCGGCCGACGAGATAGGTAATCACCATCGCGAGCGCCCCGCCAATCAACACGCGAATAATCGCCCTGCGGCGCGACGCCCCACCAGCTGTTGCGCTCAAATATCCCGTTGCACACAGCGCAAGTAACACCGCAAAGCCTGTTGCCCAGATGCGAATGTCACTCGGTGTGACAAGAATAACGACAAAAGGAATCAGTCCACCAACCGTAAAGGAAAGCAACGACGCAATAGCGGCGTGCGTCGGATTGACGACGTCGTCTTCCTCCATGCCAAATTGGGTCATAAGATGCGCCTTCAGCGCGTCAGTCTTCGTCAGCTCTGTCGCTACTTCACGCGCCGTCGACTCCTGAATACCTTGGTCAACATAGTGCTTTACCAGGCTTTCGAATTGCCCCTCTGGATCATTTGAGAGCAGCTTTCGCTCTTTGTCAATAAAGGCCTTTTCCGCATCACTTTGGCTGCTCACCGACACATACTCGCCAACCGCCATCGAGAGCGCCCCAGCGACCAACGCCGCGAGGCCAGCGGTAAAAATCGCACCAGTGCTATTTGTCGCACCCGCTACACCCATCAAGACCGACGACGTCGAGACAATACCGTCATTCGCACCTAGTACGGCGGCGCGCAATTTGTTGAGAGCTTGATTGGAGGTAGGGGCATTCGATTCTTGTTTTTTCTCAGTCATATAGCGTCTATTGTACCATAAATGCACCGCGCAACAGATAGCGCGCCCCGAAAGCGCGCCATCTGCCCATCGCCAAACCGAGCTATTTCGCCTGGTGGCGCACCAACTTGCCATCCTGCAACCGATACGTGCTATCCGTCTTGCCGGCAATATCAAGATCGTGCGTCACTACTACAATCGTTGTCCCTTCACTACGCGACAATTTGTGCAGAAGGTCAAATATCATCTCGCCCGTCGCCGAATCAAGGTTCCCGGTTGGCTCGTCTGCGAGCAGGAGTGCTGGTTCGTTCGCCAGAGCACGCGCAATTGAGATACGCTGTTGCTCACCACCGCTCAATCGGCCAGGCCGGCGCTTCTGCTTTTCGTCCGTCAGGCCGACTTGCTCAAGCAAGGTTTTCGCCCGCTTCTTGCGTAGCGCTGCAGGCACACCAGCATATTCGAGCGGCAACATCACGTTCTCGAGCGCCGACAGGTTCGGAATCAGATTGTAATTCTGAAATACGAACCCAATTTGATTCCGTCGATATTTCGTGAGCGCCTGATCATGCAGTTTCGTAATATCCTTGTCACCGACAACGATACTTCCACTCGTCGGACTTTCGAGCGCACCGAGCATACTCAGAAGTGTACTCTTTCCGCTGCCGCTCTTGCCAATGATTGACGAGAATTCACCATCACCAACTGTAAACGACACACCACGCACTGCGCTCACCGCGCTCGATCCTGAACCAAAAGTCTTTGTAATATCTTTGACTGCTAACATATCGCCCTCCTATTCCGCCCTCATTACTTCACTTGGTCGAACTCGGCTAATCGCATAAGCCGGCACAGCGCTACCAAGGATCGCAATGATAAATGCCACCAATACACCATAGCCGAGTGTCGACCAGCTTGCCGAGGTTTGCACGGTCTGAATACTCGACGCCGCCACACTCCGTAGTCCACGGAATGCCCCGCGACCGCCGCTCGCCCCTGGCTGTTGTTGCGACTGCGCCGAACTTTCGCTTGATTGTACGAGCGCATTTGTCATCGGTGCTGCCACAACGAGCGCTGCTCCCAGTCCGACGATGAGTCCCATAAAAGTCAGCGTGATCGATTCAGCGATAAACTGCAACATCGTCGTCAGATTGCTCGCACCAATCGCTTTCATAACGCCGATTTCGCGGCGTCGCTCACGGACAATCATGACCATCGTCAGAAGGATGATAACCGCGCCGGCGACGAGCGCCGCGATGAGGCTGTAGACAGCAATTGTCTTGACACTTTCTAGCGGCGCCACAGCGGTCGTTGCAGACTGCTGAGCGTTCGTAACGTCCGCCGCCGTCCCGAGCTTGGTCTTGATGGCCGTTGTCGTGCTATCGAGATTATCAATCGAATCCACCGTTACCGTCGCCGAAGTCACACTTCCAGTCTGCCCAGACAAACGCTGCAGCGCGGCGAGCGGCATGACGACCGTATTGTTTGCAAACGTTGTGCCGGTGTCGTAAATGCCAACAACCGTAATCGCCGTGTTGTAGGCCGTAAAGGTTGAACCAACACTCAAGTTATTCTTCGTCGCCAGTTCCTTGCCAACCACTGCCTCGTTCACATCCTTCGTCGGATCAAACGCTGCGCCCGAGGTAAATGTCACACTACTTCCACCATAAATCGACGCCTGAGACACGTCATTAACCCCCGTCACGCGTACGGGTGGCGTAAAACTACGCTCCCCGCTCGAGGTCGACTCCCCGTTGCGTGCTGGCGGCGCCTGAAATGTCACGCCATTCGTGCTCGAATTACGCTGCCCTAGCGACCCGGCATCGACCGCCGATTGCAGGCTCGTATTGCTGCTCGTCAGACGATCACTGAGCGTCGCCGTGACGGCCGTCACATTGGCGACCGACTTGAGGCTATTCACCTGGTCGAGCGTCAATGGATTACCGCCGCCCTCAAACCCCTGTACGCCAGCCGGCGACACACTGATCGTATTGCCGACCGAACTCTTCACGCTTGTAATTTTCTGATCAACTGCCTGCCGTGCAATCAGCATACTCAATGCCAACCCGATACTGAGGCCAAGGATAATCACGATCGAAAGCGTGCGCACCCAGTTGCGAAACGCGTTGCGCACTCCCCTCGTTAGTACATTCATACCATTCCTTTCTTATTACTATCTGCCGCCACTGTAGACGCCGATTCTGGAAAGGGACTGAAACGTCTCCAAAGCGAATGGCGAATAACGACTCGCTGAATAATCGTACCCGAAGCACCCTTTTGTTACTCATCGAGAGAGCCGCGCCCGACAGAGGTTCTTATGGGCGGACAGTGCACCTTGCGCAATAAATTTCGAGCGCCCGAATTACGTGTGATCTCGCCGGGAATATGACATATAAAGCGCCATTGAAAACAATCTTTCCGGGCTTTAGCGAACCGCGTCGGATTCGATTCCAGCGAATAAATTCGCAGAAAGAAAAACGCCCATCCACGAGGGATGAGCAATTTTCTTTGGTGATCTCACCGGGAATCGAACCCGGATTGCCAGGATGAAAACCTGGTGTCCTAACCGTTAGACGATGAGACCATG
>CAYSQL010000079.1:0-3421 GCA_964433265.1 uncultured Candidatus Saccharibacteria bacterium
CCAGCTCGCCGTCGCGATCAAGCGCGCTCGCCATCTTGCATTGATGCCGTTTGTATCGCAGGGGTAATAAAAGAGTCTAGATACTAGATTTTTGAGGCTAGAAGTGAAGACATATCGAGATTTGATAGTTTGGCAGAAAGCTTATGCGTTTACGGTGGCGTTATACAAAGTCACGCAAGGCTTTCCTAAAGAAGAGCTTTACGGGCTTACTAGCCAGATTCGTCGCGCAACAGTATCGATAACCTCGAATATCGCCGAAGGTTTTGGGCGGTCTAGTTCAAAAGAGAAGGACCAGTTTTACGCCATAGCTCACGGATCGTTATATGAAGTTGAGAGTCAACTTTTTGTTGCGCTTGGCATTGGCTATATAAAACCAGAAAACCATGCGCAGCTTTTGTTGGATATCGAAGAAGTTTCTAAGCTGTTGCAGGGTTTAAGAAAAGCAAATAAAGAAAGGAGCCGATTCTCTTCTAGTGTCTAGAATCAAGAATCTAGTATCTATCATGTACCAACCAACCGATCTGAAAAAAGGCGTCGTGTGCCAAATTGATGGCAAGCCATATCGCGTGATTGAATATTCGCAAAAAGTAATGGGTCGTGGCGGCTCGATCGTGAACGTTAAGCTCAAGAACTTGATTGACGGTAGCGTGATTCCAAAGACCTTTAAGGGCCAGGAAAAAATCGAGCCGGCCGAAGTGACAAACAAAGAGGTGCAGTACCTCTATACCGATGGCGAGACGTACTTTTTCATGGATCCGAGCACGTTCGAACAGCATGAGCTAGCCGCCGACGTGGTGGATGAAGCGAAAGATTTCATGAAAGAGGGTGATTCGTTGACGCTGCAGCTGTTCGACGGCCGCGTGATTAACGTCGAGCTGCCAAAGAATCTGTTCCTCGAGGTGACCTATGCTGAGGATGTCGTGAAGGGTGATACGACGAGCAGTGTGCTCAAGGATGCGACGCTCGAGACGGGCAAGGTTGTCAAGGTACCATCGTTTATCAAGACGGGCGACGTGATTTCGGTTGACACGACCACTGGTGAGTATCGCGAACGCAAGAAGTAAGTAGTGGCAGGGATATGAAACAACGGCTCGATCATGCGCTTGTCGCGCGCGGACTGACTACGACCCGCTCGCAAGCGGAGAGCTGGATTCGGCTCGGCAAAGTGACGGTTGGCGGTAAGGTTATACTGAAGTCGGGGTATTTTGTCGATGACGCGCAAGAGGTTACTCTGACAGCGACAGAGCAGTATGTGAGTCGTGCGGGGCTGAAACTTGCCAGCGTGGCGGGGAAGTTCGGCGTTGATTTTACTGGTGCGGTTGTGCTTGATGTGGGCAGTAGCACGGGCGGATTTACAGATTATGCATTGCAACACGGCGCTCGAAAGGTGTTCGCGGTTGATGTCGGCACCGACCAGTTGCACCCGAGTTTGCGAGGCAACCCACGTATCGAGTTGCATGAAAAGACGGATTTTCGCGGGTTTACTCCGAGTGAGACGCCAGGTATTGTGGTAATCGATGTGTCGTTTATTAGTTTGCGTGAGATTTTGCCGCATGTGGCGGAAGTGTCGGGACGAGAAACGCGCATTCTTGCCATGGTCAAGCCGCAGTTCGAGGCGACGCGGGCGCAAATTACCAGCAGCGGCGTGATCAAGAATGACACGGTGCGCCGCACGATTCTAAGGGACTTTGAACAATGGGCGAAGCAACGCTTCATTATCGTCGACAAAGCCGACTCGGAAGTGAAGGGGAGCCGAGGGAATCAGGAGCGATTTTATGTGCTAACGACCTCTGTTGCGGCGCGCAAGTCTTTACAATAAACATAAAACATGCTAGTATAGCCTTGTCTGTTGAGCAATGCGCCTATCCGTGCAAGCAAAACGGCGTATTGCTCCTTGGTTGAGTTCAATTTTTAAATTGGCTCCCGATGAGTCAGTTTAACAACTCGACCATGTTTTTTTGACCCCTATGAGTGCCCCTAGGAGGCATTGTGTCTGTCGTCAAACTGCGACGTTTGTTCGTCGCGCTGAGTGCCGCCGTCGCCTTGTGCGTCGGCGCGCCGGTCCTGGCTCATGCTGCCGGAACCGCTACCGACCAGCAGGCGACGGTTCAGTCGTCTGCCGATGTTGCGCCGACCCCGATCGCCAAGGAGACCACCAAGGCAACGGTCGACAAGGCCCCTTCCGTCGGCGCTCCGGCGCAGACGGGAAAGACCACGACCACACCGACGGCAACCCCGTCCGCCAAGGCCACGGCCTCCGCCAGCGCTTCGGCGTCGGCCACCACCAAGGCCGCGGCCCCGGCCACCACCGCACCGACGGCAGCCCCGTCGACTGCGGCCAAGGCTGCGGCCATCGCCGCGCCGTCTTCGCCGGCGAGCGCGCGTAGTGTCACAATCATGGCACGCTGTGGAATCAGCTCGGGCATCAGGGTCGATGGCGTGCCCTACGCGTATTACGCGTGGCTCGTCAGCGGCACCATCGTAGGGGCCCCCGGCGACATCGTCTCCTACGTGGAGACGTTCTCGGGCGTTTCGCCCGGGGCGAGCACATATGTGCTCGATGAGTCGGGAACGATTCCTTACGCCCTGACGATCTTCGGACCGAACGACTCGGTCGTCATCACCGTTGGTGACGTGACCAAGTCGTACACTGCACCGCCAGAGGTGGTGCAGCAGTGCGAGGCCACTCCCGTGACCCCCGCTCCCACCAAGATCGACAAGCCGGGTCGCCCACCCGTCGAGGACGACCCGGCGAAGCAGGGTGACGCCCACTATGTACCCGTTGACACCGCCCAGATCACCTGGACGATCAACGCCGACGGTTCCGCCGTGGCACATACCACACAGAACTACGAGTTCAAGGATGGGACAACGGTCACTGACCCGTTCCCCGCACCGGTGGATGTGTACAATCCGGCCTCTGACAACGGCTCGGGCGATGGCAGTACCGGTCAGAACGGCGGTGACCACCACGGCAGCGCCATCGGCGTTGCCGACATCACCAAGGCAGTGCCTTCCAAGGGCCTCGTGGTGCCTGCCCCCAAGAAGGTTGCGACGACTTTCGTCGACGCGACCGGACGGTTGGCGCACACCGGCGGGCCGACCGCTTTGATCGGCGTCCTCGGTGCGGCACTGATGATGCTCGGCGGCGCCGTGCTCGCCTTGCGGCGCTGGAGGCTCAACTGAACATGGTCGAGGTCCGTCCCCTACAAGGGGGCGGGGAGCCGTAAAAAGCTCAACCCCCGTACGCTATCGCGCGTCCGGGGGTTTCTCTATTTTATGGGATATTATTTTGAAACGTTGAAGCGGAATTCGACGATGTCATTTGGCTGCATGACGTAGTCTTTGCCCTCGGTGCGGATTTTGCCGGCGCTGCGAGCGGCGGATTCTGAACCGGCTTCGATCAGGTCATAATAGTCGA
>CAYSQL010000080.1:0-3416 GCA_964433265.1 uncultured Candidatus Saccharibacteria bacterium
CGTCGATAAAACCTGGATTTTGGTGGCTAAAGCCGTTATGGTCCTGGCGCCAACCACTACTTGTCAGGATGTAGTTTATGCTCGGAATCGTCCCGCGCCACGCGACGCCACGGCTTTGGGTGAGGAATTTGGCGTACTGATCGACCATGCTGGAGACAACTTGGAGGAAGGCTTCGTAGCTGGCAAACATGGCGTGGCGACCCGTGAGGACGTAGCCTTGCATGAGCCCCTGCATATTGTGTTCGGAGAGCATCTCCATAACGCGGCCGTCACGGCTTAAATCCTTATCCCATGAATAGAGCGGCCATTGCCAGCTGCGGCTGACTGTCTCGAAGATTTGATCGAGCTTGTTCGAGTAGGTTTCGTCTGGACTCATGAAACGGAAATTTTTGTGCTCGGCGTTAAGCTTGAATACCTCGTTGAGGTAGGCGCCAGCGCGACGCATGCTCGATGAGCCCATGGTTCCTGGTACGGTGGCGTCTTCGGCGAATTGTTCGACGGGAGGCAAAACGAGCGGTCGATAGACGGCGGGGCCACCGCGTGCGTACTTGGTGCGACCCATGCGTTTTTCGGGATTTTCCGGCAAAATGTCGTTGATGAAGCTGCCAAATCCTTGTGCTTCAGAGAAGAGTTCACTAAATTTGTAGCTGCCAAGCCATTCGTTGAGCATCGCGAGCTGGTGTTCGTCGGTCTTTGCCTCGGTGAGAACGACCTGGTGCGCTAGGCAGTTGCCCTCGATTTTTTCGCCATCCAGTTCTTTTGGTCCCGTCCAGCCCTTGAGTGTACGCATGACAATCATCGGTAGGCGCGGTGTAGTATCGTTCGAAATCGTCTTGAGCTCTTTGATCGACGTGTAGGCCCATTCGAGGGCTTCGGCCATGCGGTCGTGCGCCTCGCCTTCCGAGCAATCTGTCGTATCGACGATGCGCGGTTCGTAGCCGTAGCCGCTAAAGAGCGTCATGAGTTCGTAGTTGCCCATGCGGCCAAAAACGGTTGGGGCGGAAATCTTGTACCCGTTAAGGTGAAGGATTGGCAGGACGGCACCGTCTTTGCGTGGGTTGAGAAGCTTGTTGAGATGCCATGCACCAGCGGTCGGACCAGTTTCGGCTTCACCGTCACCAACGAGACAGGAGACGATGAGATCAGGATTGTCGAGCGCCGCACCAAAGCTCGTGCTCAGACTGTAGCCAAGTTCGCCACCCTCGAGAATAACGCCAGGGGTTTCCGGGTTTGAGTGGCTCGGGTAGCCATAGGGCCAGCTAAATTGTCGGCAAAGATGTCGGATCCCATCGATAGTGACAGGTAGCTTTTGGTCGATATCCGAAAGAGTGCCTTCGAGGAAAAGGTTCGCTTGGAGCGCCGGAAAACCGTGCCCAGGCCCGAGGACAAACATGAGATCTTGATCATGTTTTTTTGCGAGGAAACTGAGGTGGGCGTAGGCAAAATTGATGCCCGGTCCGCTTCCCCAGTGGCCAAGGAGGCGCGATTTGACGTCATCGAACGTAATTGGTCGTTCCATCAAATGGTTATCTGCTAAAAAGATTTGTGCTGCCGTCAAATAGTCGACCGCGCGCAGGTACTGGCTCATTGAGTGTTTTTCGTGGTTATTCATGCTAATGCTTATTGTAACCCAAAAAAAATCAGGTGAAAAGTTATTTCTTGCGGAGTATACTGATGGCAGAAAATGGTGAGCAAATAACGGAGGTATGCCATGGAAAGCGTCAATAAAATCACGGGTATCGGCAAGAAAGAGGCTGAAGCGCTCGCGCGTGCGGGCATCCATACGACGACACAACTGCTTGAGGAGGGTGCGACGTCTGTCGGACGGATGCGAATCGCGGATGAGGCGCGGCTCACTGACGCGCAAGTGAAGGGGTGGGTGCATATTGCTGACTTGCTACGAGTCGAGGGTATGACGCCTGACCTCGCGGCGCTACTATGTCGTATAGAGGTGCCTACTGTGCCGAAGTTAGCCTATCGTAGTCCTGGGCCACTTCTCGCGGAGTTAGAGGCATACAATGGACGATATCATACCATCGGCTCATTGCCCGATGCAGCGACGATCGAGCGGATGGTCAATCAGGCGAAACATTTGCCAAAAGTCGTCGAGCATTAAGATAGTCAAGCGAAGGTCTCCAAGCCCAGTGAGAGCCTTCTCTACCTCCCGATGTATAGTCGGCTCCTTAGACGTACCGACACAGGTTACTCATACGTCGCAACGACGCCGATTTTATAGGTGCAAATAGTATTCGTTGAGCCCATGCCGGCTGGCGTATTCGCCCCAGTTGCGCTTAGTCCGTTAATGCTTGGGCACGCCGCAAGGGCGACTGTGCCGTCGAGGACGATATCGATATAGGCGTTGACTGGTGAGCCGGTATCATTGTAGTAGTAGATACCTCGCTCCCAGCTTGTCGCAGAGGCACCGGCGGTGACAAACGCCGGCGTTGGCTGGCTAGTGGTGAATGGCGTGAGGACGGCGGTAAGGGTCTTGCCGCCTGGCCCAAGTGTGGCAGAGGTGACGCCGGTCGTCGAGTTTGACTGCTGGCACTGTCCGGGCCCTACTGTCGTATCGTTGGTGTAATTGTATCGGTAGTTATAGCCCAGGCAGCCAGAGAAGTTCGGGAGCGACCCATTGCGAATCTTGTAGAGACTGAGCGCTTTTGCCCACTGCGTCGCAGCGCTCGTGGTTTGGGCGGTGCGAGCATTTTTGGTGACCTGCGCGTAACTGACGATCGTGATCGAAGCGAGAATGGCGATAACGACGATGATGACAATAAGTTCGACGACAGTAAACCCGCTTGTGTTTTTTCTCATGTATCGCAGTATAGCGCTTTTTTGGAGGGTGCGCGAGTTTTTGCGGGTATATAATAATGAGGATGAAACGACTCCCTGAGTATTCCCAGCATTTCCTGCGCAGTCCGCGACTCGTTGCGGAATTAATTGGTCATTCGGATATTAAAAAGCGTGACACGGTTTATGATATCGGTGCCGGCAGTGGTGTTATTAGTGGTATCTTGGCCGGTCGCGCCGCGCGGGTGGTGGCGATTGAGTATGAACCGCATATGGCCGTCAAGCTGCGTGAAAACATGGCGAAATTTGCCAACGTCACCGTGCTCGAGGGGGACGGTATGACCGTTGCTTTTCAGCAGACGCCATACAAAGTCTTTGCGAATATCCCATTTCATCTCAGTTCCCCGCTGGTGCGTCGGCTCCTGAATCTGGAAAACCCGCCAAAGTCTGCCTACCTCATCGTCCAAAAGCAATTCGCCAAGAAATTACTCCCCGACAATGCCGGTTTTTCGAGCCAGCTTGGCATGATGATTGGTCCGTGGTTTGCGGTGAAAATCAAACGCCCGCTCCGTCGCACGGATTTTTGGCCATTTCCGAATGTCGATACGGTGCTCCTCGAGATTAAG
>CAYSQL010000081.1:0-3351 GCA_964433265.1 uncultured Candidatus Saccharibacteria bacterium
CGGCCAGGCCATCACCCGTGACCGCGCCGATGCGCGCGCAGGATTCCTGAACCGCGAGCAGGAGCGGATACATGATGGGAAATAGCCAAAGAAGCCCATAGCCGTATACGGCACCAGCCTGCGAGTAGGTGGCGATGCCCGATGGGTCGTCGTCGGCAGCACCAGTCACGACGCCTGGGCCAAGTACGCGGACGAAGCGACCGAATTTACTATAATGTTTGCGTGAGCGGGCGAGATTTATTTCGCGTCGCAGTGCCCTATCGTCCTTAGTGTGATTGCCGACGAGGTCGTTGATCCAGTTGTAGAGAGCGGGCATGGGCGTGTTTTTTCCGTTTATGGTAACTTAGCTCATTGTAACACACGTTCCGTCCTCGCAAGACGCAAGGCGTTTTTGTTGAATTGTCGCTCAGAGAGGCCTATAATCACAAGCATCATGGAACGAAAGCAGACAGCACTCATTACTTTTATGCGTCATGGCGAAAAAGACGCGGACGGCAAACTAACTGACACGGGATTACAGCAGGCGCGAGCACGAGGCATAGCGACGGCCGATCTCAATGGCGAAGTCCTTCTTTTTCATAGCGGTGTCGGTCGGGTCAAGGATACGATTACAACGATGGCGCGTCACCTTCATATGTCGAGCAACGAAGAGCAATATTATGAATCGGGGCGTTCGATTGTCGACTATGTAGCGCCAAACCTACATTTTCTCGTTAATCTAGACGAAAAAGGTGCCTATCACTCACAGTGGAATGCCAATGAGGGCTCCGATGTCTACATGAAGCAATTCCTCGAGCTTGACTGGCGTTCGCCAGAACCGGGCGTTTGGTATTCGCCACGGCAAATGGCGCAGAATATCGCGCAGATGATTGGTATCGAAGTGCGTTTTGCCAATATGACAGAGACGAAACATATCATGAACGTCGTGAACGGGTCACACGAGCCAGTACTCACGGCTTTTTTGTGTTATTTTTTGCAGGATTATACGTTCAAATCGGCGGATCGAATCCTTGAGCTTGGCGGCGGCGTGAATTTCGCAGAGAGTTTCGAGATCGCCGTGTATCATCGGAGCCCGCGTGATTTTGACGTCGAACTGACGTTTCGCGGCATCACCAAGCCACTTGATTTGCATAGGACGCGCCAATTCGCCTACGCGGGATAGTTTTTTCTCTCGCTGCTATTTCTCACTTCCCTTCCGCTACGTGTGGTCGTCCGGAGAGGATTTCGCTTGAGGATTTTCCGCTCCCTTTGATAGCAGTAGTGTGACGGGTGGCGCGGGAGTTTTTTGGTCTGGACTCGTTAGTTTTGAAGCAAATTCAGTTGTTTAGCGGCATGACGCGCGATTTCATGCGCTTCATCGGTTGGAATAACGATAATTGGCTTGCTGATAGCGGCCTGAGAGATGCTGGTAAATGTCGTCGGACTCGTGCACGCTTCGTTGCGCGTGCCGTCAAGGATAAAGTCGAGACACTCGAGGTGGGCGACGATGCGCTTTCTGAGGGCACTCGACCGCTCCCCGACGGTGCCGGTAAAGACGAGTAAATCGGCGCCATTCAGCGCGACAATCATGGCGCCAATGGCCTTATGGACGGAATGTACCAAGGTGGCGAGTGCAAGATGGGCGGTATGATCTCCGTCGGTTTCGCGTCGCAGCAGCTCGCGAATGTCGTTACTGCCAGCGAGGCCAAGCAGCCCACCTTGCTCATCGAGGTAATGTTCCATCTGCTCTTCGCTAAACCCGAGCTTCTTTTGCAGTGCCATCGCGGCCGTGTAATCAATCGAGCCCGATCGGGTGGCCATGACCACTCCCTCAAGTGCCGAGTACCCCATTGAATTGTCTATGCTACGGCCGTGAAAAACGGCACTGACGGACGAGCCGCTGCCTAAGTGGCAGACGATGACTTTTGGTGGCAATTTACCGCGGTCCCATAATGCGTCGACGGCGGCAGAAACAGATAGCCCGTGAAAGCCAAACCGCTTGATCTCGTACGTGTCGGCATCATGTAAATTGATACCGTAATTCCACGCATAGTTGGGTTTTGTGGCATGAAATGCGCTATCAGAGACAAGGACGATAGGCATATCGGCGTGAGCGGCGCGTAAGATACGCAGCTCGGTGAGGGTGCCCGATACGTGAATCGGGTCAAACGGCAATATCTCTTCGATCTTTGCGATGACCTCGTCGGTGATAATATGGTCGCGCATGAAGTACTCCCCCGGTGCTACGATGCGTAGACCGACACCATCAATCTGCTCATCCTCCGCAAAAACGTCTGCCTGACGGAAAAGCGTCTCAATGTACGACGCCGACTGACTGAGATTGTCAAATGGCGCCTCCAACGACTGGCTGTCGTCACCGCTACGATGAACGGTGACGGCGATATGTTCGTCGACCAGCTCTATATGGAGCATGGCTCGTTGGGCGTGAGTGGTGGTGTCAAAGAGCGCATATTTGCGGCTCGCGCTTCCCGGATTTGAGACAAGTATGAGGCTCATGGTTTTTGCCTAATTGGTTTGGCCGTGCCAAGCCTCCTCTTCGGCCTTGTCGAGTCCGCGAGCTGCTGGCCAGACCCATGCGTCAAGTTCGGGTAAATCAATGCCGTTCTCCTTGATGTAGGCGGTGTTCTCGTCGATCTTTGCGCGATATTTGGCGGCGAGGTGCTCGGCTTCTTCAAACGGTAGCGCACCATCGTGGCCAAGCTGTTTGAATGCGGCGATCACGAGGTCGTAGCGGCTTGTCTCATTGCGGACGTGCATGTCAAATGGCGTCGTGGTGCTACCGATCTCTTTGTAGCCGCGTACGTCAAAACGCGTACTGTCGACAGCGTAGTTGAAGAGGACGGATTTGACGGTCTGTGGATAGCCGTGGAAGTTGAAAATCACAGGCTTGTTGTCGGTAAAGATATGGTCGAACATCTTCTGATCGGCGGTGTTGCTAAGCGTACCAAAGCCCATTGTCGTGAGGCTGCTGACATTGACGCAACGGATGCGTAGTTCTGGACGCTCGGTCTTGATGATGTCAATCGCGGCCATCGTCTCTTTGGTCGGATAGTCACCAGCAGCGGCCATGATAATGTCTGGCTGCTCGTCGGAGGCGAAGTCCCAGACCATCAGGCCTTGATCGATTTGTTGGCGCGCCTTGTCGGGCGTGAGCCAACGTGGCTCGACTGTCTTGCCGGCGACGATGGCGTTGATTTGGCGGACGCTCGTGAGCATTTTTTCGAGGACAACAAGCGTGCAGTTGCCGTCGGCTGGGAAATAGACATCGCTAAAGTTACTCTGGCGACGCAATAAATCGTCGATAAAACCTGGATTTTGGTGGCTAAAGCCGTTATGGTCCTGGCGCCAACC
>CAYSQL010000082.1:0-3328 GCA_964433265.1 uncultured Candidatus Saccharibacteria bacterium
GAGCTCTATGGCAACCCCCAAAAACGTCCCCCTAAAGGACTTCCGCAATATCGGCATTATCGCGCACATTGATGCCGGCAAGACGACGACGACCGAAGGTATTTTGTACCGCACCGGTATTAACCACAAGATTGGTGAAGTTCGTGGCGACGGTGACGGCGCAACGACTGACTGGATGGCGCAGGAAAAGGAGCGTGGTATCACGATTACGTCGGCGGCTGTGACATGTTTTTGGAAGGGTCACAAGATCAACATCATCGACACCCCAGGACACATCGACTTTACGGCCGAGGTGGAGCGCAGCCTACGCGTGCTCGACGGTGCCGTCACGGTGTTCGACGGCAAGATGGGCGTTGAGGCGCAGTCTGAGACGGTATGGCGCCAGGCGAACAAGTATGGTGTGCCTCGTGTCTGTTTCATCAACAAGATCAACCAGACGGGGGGTGACTTCTATAAGTCCCTTGAGAGCATTCATAATCGCCTGTCGAAGCAAGCCTTCCCGGTTCACCTGCCAATCGGCTTCGAAAAAGACATCAACGGTGTCGTTGACCTTATCGAAATGAAGGCCTACACCTACACGGACTACACCGACCACGAACTTGTCGAGGGTGAAATTCCAGCCGATATGGTCGAGAAGGCCCAGAACGCCCGCGACCTCCTGGTTGAAGCAGCCGTAGAAGCTGAAGACGAACTGATGGAGAAGTTCTTCGAAGGTGGCGCCGAGGCGATCACAAAAGAAGAGCTCAAACGTGCGCTGCGTAAGCGTGTTCTCGCCGGCGACTTCTTCCTTGTTACTGGTGGCGACGGCCGTGGCGTTATCGTCGAGAAGCTTCTCGACGTCATGGTCGACTACCTGCCATCGCCACTCGACATCGACGCTATCTGGGGCAAGAACCCAAAGACCGGCGACGAAGTCTCACGCAAGCCCGATGAAAAAGAGCCAATGGCGGCGCTTGCGTTCAAGATTGCAACCGACCCATTCGTTGGTAAGCTTATCTTCGTTCGCGTCTACTCTGGTGTGTTGACAGCTGGTAGCTACGTCCTTAACACGACGTCTGGCGAAAAAGAGCGCGTCGGTCGTATTGTCCGTATGCACGCCGACAAACGCGAAGATATCGACAAGATCGGCGCCGGTGACATCGCTGCCGTCGTGGGCCTGAAGGGCACCTATACCGGCGATACGCTCGCTGATCCGGCGCATCCAATCGCGCTCGAGTCGATTACGTTCCCTGATCCTCCAGTTTCTATCGCCGTCGAGCCAAAGACGAAGGCCGACCAGGAAAAAATGGGCATCGCTTTGCAGCGACTCGCCGAAGAGGATCCAACCTTCCGCGTTCACACGGACGACGAGACGGGCCAGACGATTATGTCGGGCATGGGTGAGCTTCACCTGGATATTCTGATTGACCGTATGTCGCGCGAATTTAACGTTGAAGCAAACGTTGGTGAGCCACAAGTGGCCTTCCGCGAAACCATCCGCGGTACCGCACAGGTCCAGGGTAAGCACGCCAAGCAATCTGGTGGTCGCGGCCAGTATGGTGATGTGTGGGTGCGCTTTGAACCGAACGAACCGGGCAAGGGCTTTGAATTTGTTGATGAAATCAAAGGCGGCGTTGTGCCGCAAGAATATCGACCAGCCGTTCAAAAGGGCATTAAAGAAACGCTCGAGGGCGGTGTCATTGCTGGCTACCCAGTTGTTGATATCAAGGCGGCGCTCTACGATGGTAGCTACCACGATGTTGACTCGAGCGAGCTTGCCTTTAACCTCGCGGGACGTCTCGCTGCGCAAGCTGGCATCAAGGCTGCGAAGCCAGTTCTGCTTGAGCCGGTGATGCATGTTGAAGTCACGACGCCTGAGGAATTCATGGGTGATATTATCGGTGACCTCAACAGTCGTCGCGGTCGTATCGAAAGCATGGAAGATCTCATGGCGGGCGCAAAGCTCATCAAGGCAATCGTACCGCTCGCAAACATGTTTGGGTACACGGGTGATATTCGTAGCATGAGCCAAGGTCGTGCCGCCAGCACGATGGAACTCGCGCATTACGAGGAAGTTCCACCAAACGTTGCGCAGGAAATCATCGAAAAGCGCAGCAAATAATTGCGTTGACCCCACGCACGGAAATACGCCTTCACCTCGAGGGCGTATTTGCTATAATGAAGGCACGATGAAAACCGTTCGCGGCAGTCTCCTTTCGACGTTCACACTTATAGTCGTTGGCGTACTTGGTATTGGCGCAAGCATGGCACTGACACGGGATGAGCGATGGCTGCAATGGCATCTGAGCAGACTAGGGGAGGGAGGCGGCCTTGCGGCAACGGTATTCAATATCACGCTCATAGCCTGCGCCGCGTGTCTTGCGGGCATTGCGACGCATCTCTATGCGGAACTAACGCATGTGCAGCAAGAGCACGGCGCAAGAACTGTGCGATTACTTCTGTACCTTACGGCGATTTGTTGGGTCGGCATTGGCGCCTTTCCCTTTGATCGTCATCCGATTATACATAACCTCTTCGGCTACGGAGAGTTCGTGACACTTGGCGTGCTTATGCTAGGAGCACGGCGGTGGTGTAAGGGAATGACGCCAAGAACCTACCGGCTCGGCGATTTTGGCGTCGTCGTCGCGACGCTTTTGATGGTCGGATTTCATCTCACGCACTTTACGTCGTTGCTAATCGTGGAATGTGTGGGCGAAGTTTTGCTCTGTAGTTGGCTCGTATCATTAACACATGATAGTACGCGGCTTGCCGCAAAAACACGCTAGGTCATCCTTTACATCCTACCTTATTTCCTCTATAATTATCCCTAACGCGCGACGCGTTTTTGGATGCGTACAACGCCCTCCAGCAGCTCGCGTCGTGAAGAACACTAATCAATAAATAGTAGGAGAACTTACTACATGGCAGATTTCGATCGAACCAAGCCACATGTAAACGTCGGTACTATGGGTCACGTTGACCACGGTAAGACCACGCTTACTGCCGCCATTACGCACGTTTTGGCAAAGCGCCTTCCAAGCGATACTAACAAGCCTCGCAACTACGAAGACATCGACAACGCACCAGAGGAGAAGGCTCGCGGTATCACCATCGCATCAAGCCACCAGGAATACGAATCAGAAAAGCGCCACTACGCTCACGTTGACATGCCAGGCCACGCCGACTACGTCAAGAACATGATCACTGGTGCCGCGCAAATCGACGGCGCAATCCTCGTGGTTGCCGCTAACGACGGTCCGCTGCCACAGACTCGCGAGCACGTGCTGCTTGCCCACCAGGTCGGTGTGCCAAAGATCGTTGTCTTCCTCAACAAGATGGATCTTGCAGA
>CAYSQL010000083.1:0-3231 GCA_964433265.1 uncultured Candidatus Saccharibacteria bacterium
AAGGCGAGGCGATTCTATGGAATCATCGCCCTCGCCACGCTCGCCGGACTCATCATCAACTTCATCGGTATCAACCCGATTCAAGCGCTGATTTTTACCGCCGTGTTCAACGCCGTTGCCACCGTGCCGCTCCTCTGGATGATCTACCGCGTCGGCAATAACCCCGACGTCATGGGCGCGTATAGAAACGGCCGCCTCAGTAATATCGGCGTCATCGGCGCGTTTATCCTCATGCTGCTCGGCGCACTTGTGCTCTTCGCCTCACTTGTTATTCGTTAGGGCCTACTGCCGAGGTTTTAGATAGGGACGGACGAAGCATGTCAAATGAGTCAAATGGGCATGGCGCAACAAGGGCATAATGCTAATTTGGCCCTAGCACACCAACTGCGCACAAAGTTTTGCCACTGCTCGAATCGTTAGACGCCGTATAGAGAGCAGCCGTTGTTGTTGTCGTTGCTGTATTGGGGTCGGCAATAAGACCCGACATTCCACAAGCCTGACCCGCACCAAACAGCCAATAGAGTATGACGACAGGCCTCGCGATACCGTCAACGACTCGAGCCGAATTGTAGTAATATATTATTCCATAGTGATCAGTACCTGCCACCGGAACGCTATGAGGCACTGTTCCGACTGTTGTAATATTCGCGTTAAATGTTGCATTCGAAGAGAACACACTACCCGTTGCACACCCAGAATCAATAGTAATACAGCCGCTCGCGGTCGCCGGAACGGCACTGTTCACCGACATATATGCCTGAAGCATACGCACAGACTTACTTGCCGCATCAATGATGGCGGTATTATTCGCCCGCCGCTGTATGCCACCGTAGGTGGCAATTGTAATAGCGGCCAGAATAGCGATGATCACAATCACAATCAAAAGCTCAACAATCGTGAAGCCTCTTAATCTTGATGAATGAGAGTTCGCGGAGCGGCGGCGGGATCGTTGTATTTTGGTTATGGTTTGCATACTTCTTTTAGGTTACCACCCCCCCGAGTGATGTCAAGGGAGGTGCTATAATAATGGCAATGAAACAGACTATCGAACACGTCCGGCTCGACCGGATTATCAGCGGCGGACAGGCCATCGGCACACTCGAATCTGGCAAAAAAGCCCTTGTTTGGGGCGGACTGCCCGGCGAGCTTGTCGAGTTTAAAACGACCAAGAAAAAATCACATTTCGTCGAAGGGATCGTCACGAATGTCACTGAACCAAGCCTCGAGCGCATCGCGCCGCTCGACGCCGACAGCTGCCTCTCGACTAGCCCATGGCAAATCATGGACTTTGCCGCCGAGCAGCACTACAAAGCCGCGTTGATCGAGGAGGCATTTGAATTCCATGACATCGTCTTGCCCAATCCTATCGAGGTCTACACCGACAATCATATCGCGCGCTATCGCAACAAAGTCGAGTTTAGCTGGTACGGCACATCGCAAGAGCGGAGCGAGCCTCTTGCTCCGGAGAAACATCTGCAGCCGGAGAAATCTAACGATGCGAGCTCGAAAGATTTCCCGCGCGAAGCCGTTTCTCCGGAGCAAGCGGCGAGTACTACCGATACCCTCGACCTCGCCTTCTTCGTCCGCGGCAGCAAAGGCAAAGTAAAAGTCAACGATTCCAGCCTATTACCCGAACCGATACTACGCCTCGCACGCGCCATTCGCGACCTATTGCAGGCCAAGCATGTCGCTGCACGACAGCTCAAAACACTCCTCGTCCGCTGCGATCAACAGGGAAATTGCGCCTGGCAGCTCTACGTCAAAGACGAAGACTTCGACGCTATAACTGATGACGATGCCGCAAAACTGCCAGCCCAGGGTGGCGAAGTCATCTATAGCGACCCACGAAGCCCCGCCAGCCGCATCACCAAACGCCTCGCTGCATTTGGCAATATCGTCCTCACCGACAGTGTTCGCGGCGTACCGTTTCGCTACGCGACCGAAGGCTTTTTCCAGGTCAATCTGCCCGTTTACGAACAAGCGCTTGACGACATGGCTCAATGGATAGAAAAAGACACCTCAGTCGTCGACCTATATTCTGGTGTCGGCTCCATCGGCCTCACCATTGGCGGCGACGCGCCGACATTGGTCGAGATCAACGACGACGCCGTCCGCGAAATGCGGCGCAACATCAAGACGCTCGGCAGCAATGCGACGGCCATCCTCGCGCCCAGCGAAAAAGCGCTCGAGTATATCACATCAGACGCGACCATCATCGTCGACCCGCCGCGTGCGGGCCTCCATGCCGATGTCGTCGCCCGCCTGCTCGAAGCAGCGCCACCGCGCATCATCTACCTCAGCTGCAACCCCGTCACCCAGGCACGCGACGTCGCACTGCTTGCCGAAAAATACGGCATCCGCACCCACCGCGGCTACAATTTCTTTCCCCGTACACCGCACATTGAACATCTTGTCGTGCTCGACCGTCTAGCATCTAGCGCCTCAGTCTCATAACCTTCCTAAGTCCCGTGAAGCGACTGCAGCCAGAGAGCCCTCCGCGTTGTCAAGAAGGGGGCGCGAGAGGCTATAAGACTCAGGCTCAAACCCCGCTAGCGTTGAAACCATAACCGTTATCTGCTATTGTAGCGACAGCATGAAGAAATCTCGCGGGTTCACCATCGTCGAAATCGCTGTCGTTATCACCATCATCGCATTGCTCGTCACCGCCGTGACCGTGATGTTCATACCGGTACAAAAGCAGTCACGCGACAAGCGTCGCGCCTCCGACATGACCGTCTTTCTTGCCTCTCTTGAGAAATATTATGACACTTACGGTGAGTACCCGACCGACGATACACTCGCCGCCAAGATCACCGCAGGGCAAGTGAGCGGGCTCATTACCCAATCAGCTCGCTCAACGCCGCCGATTATCGGGAGTGCCACAACCGAGGCGTCGCTCAAGTCGCAGGTTGCCCCTAACACTGACAGCAACTTCGGCGATCCGCTCCGCGCGACAGTAGATGGCATTTTTAGTTCCACGCAGCTTACCGCGACAACCGGTGCAGACTTTCGCTATCTCTACATAGGTGGCGGAGACCATACCGGTGCCGGCACCGTCACAGGATTTACCGTCAACTTTATACTGCCAAACAACACGACCGTTCCCTGCACCTACTCGTACACGACAACCACAAGTGGCGCCGGTTCGTATATCGCTGGGTACTTTAGCGAATCAACTAATGCGTTCGTCCTCTACAAAGGCCGCCAAGGCAATGCCATCAACTGGAACAC
>CAYSQL010000084.1:0-3221 GCA_964433265.1 uncultured Candidatus Saccharibacteria bacterium
ACCTGCGACCACTTGGTTCGAAGCCAAGTACTCTAATCCGCTGAGCTACGGGTGCTTATTCTCTTATTATACACGTTCGAATCAAGATTCGGTCACGTTCCGCGACCCCGCGAGTCAGGCAAATAAACACAGTTTATTTGTGACATCGCCTTGCGGACTGCCGACTGGCAATCCTCACCTGCGACCACTTGGTTCGAAGCCAAGTACTCTAATCCGCTGAGCTACGGGTGCGTGATAGGTATTAGTATATCACGCTCTCTGCTACCGGTGCTATAATTGACCTCATATGGAAATCCACACCGACATCCCGTTGAAAAATTATGTCACCATGCGCCTCGGTGGCAACGCGCGGTTTATGACCGATGCGCATACGGTCGAAGAGCTGATCGAAGTCTGTCAACGCGCCAAACAACAATCACTCCCCATTCATATCCTCGGCGGCGGGAGCAATACACTGGTACACGACGAAGGATTTGACGGTATCGTCATCCGTAATCGCCTCCCCGGCTTCGCCATACTTTCCGATACTAACGGCCGCGTCACAATCAAGGTTGGCGCGGGTGAAACTTGGGATACATTTGTTGCGCGCACCGTCGATATGCAGCTCAGCGGCGTCGAAGCACTCTCGAGCATTCCCGGGACGGTCGGCGCAGCACCAGTGCAAAACGTTGGCGCCTACGGCCAAGAGGTCGCCGAAACCATTGTGTCGGTCGAGGCACTAGACTTGCACGACATGACACTTCACACCCTCAGCAACGAGGACTGTAACTTCTCCTACCGCAACAGCATCTTTCGCAGTACCGAGATTGGTCGCTATATCATTACATCCGTGACATTTGAACTATCGCGCGTCTTGCCACAACCCCCGTTTTACAAGGCCGTTCAAGAGTATTTCGATAAGAATAACATCACTATCTATACGCCGCAGATTATTCGCGACGCCGTGACCGCAATCCGCAAAGATAAACTCCCCGACCCAAAGGAACACCCAAACACAGGATCATTCTTCAAGAATGCCGTCATCGAAGACTGGCTATACAACGAGCTCAAGGCGCAATACCCCGACATGCCCGCGTATGATATGCCCGACCACACGCACAAGATTCCGACCGGTTGGCTCATCGAGCAAACTGGTCTCAAGGGGCAAACCCTCCATGGCATAAAGATACACGACAAGAATGCGCTCGTCCTCATCAACGAATCCGCCACCAGCTACGCCGATCTCGCGGCGGCCCGTGATGAAATTATCGGCCAGGTGCGTGACACATTCCGCATCATGATCGAACAGGAACCGCTTGAGATTTAACTTGTTTTCGAGCTAAAAACCGCTTATGCTATAGGAAGTATGAGGGATCGTCACGGGTTTACTGTTGTCGAAATGGCCGTCGTTATCACGATTATGGCAATTTTACTCGTGCTCGGCGTCGGTAGCTACACTAATAGCCAAGCAAATGCCCGCGACAACGAACGCAAAACGACAGCGAACAACATTGCTCAGGCGCTGGAGCGCTATTACCGCACGGGAAATGGCGCTTCATACCCAGCCGGCGACTATCCAGACACTGGTACTGCAGGGAGCGCAACGTTCCTTTCGAGCGTCCTGCCAGGGCTTGATCGCAATTCATTTAACTACTCGTTCAACACGGCAACCACCCCAGCACCGTTCCTCGTCAGTTTCAGCGCCGACAGCACTATACAAGAAACAGTGTCCACGAACGTTAGCTCCGCGTCAAAGACGTACAACATTGTCTATCAGCCCCTTATGTTGTCCGGCAGCACATGGGCGCCCTGCACAGCCTCGGCGCAAGAATGTCGGCGCTTCAAACTGTACTATCGTACCGAAATAGGCAATACCGTTCAAATCATAGAAAGCCGGGCGCAATGAAACATCACAACCAACAAGGCTTCACTGCCGTTGAACTGCTCGTCACGCTCTTTATTGGCGCTACCTTTTTGCTCGCGGCCTACCAGATATACTCCGTCATCACCAACGACGCCGCCGCTACGCGTAACCGTTCAAAGGCCAGCAATATCGCCCTCGACAATGCGCGCATGATCGCGCTCCAGTTCAGTGGCGCGTGCACCGGCGTGTCTACCTCGACATTTAGCCCCTCTCCCTCGATCCCCGCGAACAGCGGCCTACCGAGTGCAACCATCTCTGCCACAAAAGATTGTCCGATTCCCAGCGGCCCCTCACGCATCACCGTCACCGTGTCGTATGGCAACAACAACCCACAGGATCAGGCCTCTCATGTCCTATACAAGTACTAGCCGTCGCTCCACGCCAGGATTCACAATCGTCGAGATGCTCGTCATCGCCCCAATCGCTATGCTACTCATCGCCGGTATCATTGCCTTTATTACGACAATCGTTGGCGATACGCTCATCTCGAGTGAACGCAATACGATGACCTGGCAGATCCAAAGCAGCCTCGACCAGATCGAAAACGACGTTCGCCTCTCTACGTCGATCAATGCGACGAGTGGCACGATGCCAAGCCCCCAGGGGAATGGTGGGGGTACGGCAGCATTTACAAGTGACAGTGCCATTATCCTCACCCAATTCGCTACCACTCAAAACCCCTACAACACCGCCCGCACTCTCATCTATCTTGCTAACCCCTCCAGCGCGTGCAACACCAACATCCAATACACCAACCCCACTCTTAGCGTCCAAGTCATCTACTTCATCTCAGGCGGCGCGCTGTATCGCCGGACCTCTTATCCACTCCCTATTCCAGCAACCTGTGGCGGCGCGACACCCTGGCAAACCAACTCCTGCGCCGCGATTGGCACCTCGCCTTGCATAGCAAAAGACCAACTCATGCTCACGGACGCTACCATGGCACTTCAGTACTATACCGACCCATCAACGACCGCAAATGCGACCGCCGCTACAAACCTCACCTCTACACTACGCGTCACTCTATCTGCCACGCGCACGATTGCGGGTTCAAGCATATCAAACTCAGGCGTTATGCGCGCAACTCGCCTCAATAGCAATCAATAAGATTTTGTGACGAAAATGCTTGCGCTTCTATTTTGACCATAGTATTATACGAACATACAATAAATATTAATTAGGGGGCAGTAAATGACTCTTAACAACATCAAAACTAAATCGCGCGGTTTCACGATCGTTGAGCTTCTCATCGTCGTCGTGATCATCGCCATCCTCGCGGCTATTACGATTGTTGCCTACAATGGTATACAGGCACGCG
>CAYSQL010000085.1:0-3096 GCA_964433265.1 uncultured Candidatus Saccharibacteria bacterium
CTTCTAGATTTACCAAACGAGCCTCGCGTCGATAGACCAATAATTCGCTCACAGTGCGATTTGACGAGGCTACGCCATCTAGCTCTCCCTGATAATAGCCGCGAGCGGTCGCTAGCTGGTCGCTCGTGGCGAGCAGTACCAAGCGAGCGGTCTGATGGAGGAGCGGAGTGAGGTCGCGCGGCATTTCGTCGGTCGGCGCAATGACGATAGATAGCGTGCGTGGCGACGCCTGCTCGTAGCGGGAGAGGTACAAAAACTTACGGCTCGTCTTGAGCTTCGTCGTGTCGATAGATTCAACGTCATCAAGGTTCGTCCAGGGCCGCTCGTCTAGGAGCCGCAATTCAGCCAGTATTTTACGCAAGTCGCTCCCCCGAATCTGGAATTTTTCTTCGGCGCATATTTGACGGAGTGCCGGCACGACAAGATCCCCGCGTTCGCCGACATCGATTCTCAACCCAGCAATTTTATCGGCGAAAGCCTGCGCCTTTTTAGAATACAATTCGCAGTTAATCTCGATAATGCCGCCTTGGTCGTATGTTGAGCCCCACGCGGCAAAATCGAGCGACTTGTATAAGCCATTCTCAAACATATAGGTCTTGAGACGCATCATGAACAGATGCTCGTATAGGTGCCCGAGCTGAACGGATGGGTGAGATTTGATAAGGACTATACTTTTCATAGTTTTATTGTAACGTATGTCGGGCCTGTTCGGAGCACAATCGGACCGCCATCTTGCGCATCCCAGGGTAAGCTTGTATACTATCCTCATGATTTACGTATCGCGCCAACGACATTCATCCAAGCCAAAGCTCACGCCCTAGCGGATTGAGCTTGTTGACGCACGATATATCTAGTGAAGAAGCTCCATCCCGGAGCTTCTTTTGTACTCATTCGCAAAAGGTGCTCCTCTAGGGCGGCCAGAGTGGCTAACTATAACTTGGAGTATTTCTATGCACACTTTTCATCATTCAATCGAACGGGTCGCCAAAGGCGGCGGCACTACCATGGCGCAACCAGAGCAGTTCGCCGAACAGCTCAACCACCCAAATAACTACGCAGAAATCGCGGTCGTTTCGGCCGCCGGCAAAAACCACGACCTCGGTCTCGATATCAAACTGACCGATTTACTGCTCGATCATGAACGACACGGCAATAACCTAGCACGTATCGCCGGCCACGTCGCCACGATAGGCGCCTTGATGGACCCACACGGTCACGATCAAACCATTCAACGGGCCGTCGGCAACGTCGAAGCGGATATTCACCGGTGGCAACAGCACAACCACCCAATCGCTAGCCTCGGCGAGAAATGGACCGCCGAAATGTTTGCCGCGTACACCAGCCGTGAATTCGTCGATGCAGCGGAACTCATCGCCTTTACTCGGCAGGGTAGGCTCGACCCAGTAGCGACACGCGAGCGCGTCCGTGGACGACTCGGCCAAGGAGGGGAAGTCGTCGTGCCGGGATTTTACGGCAGCGACCAAGACGGTGTTATCCACTTGCTATCACGCGGCGGATCCGACGTCAGCGTCGCCCTGATTGCCGAGGCGCTCAGCGCCGATAGCTACCACAACTGGTCAGACGTAGATGGTTTTTATACAGCCGATCCGCGACGAGTTGAGGCGGCGCGGCCGATTCAAGAAATTACCCGGCGCGAAGTGCGCGAAATGAGTCTCGGCTGCGAATTACTACACCCCGACGCCATCCGCTACTCGGGTGACGCAACACCGATTCATATGCGCAACACGTTCGGCGGATCGACCAGCGAGGGCACTGCAATCCTTCCCGAACGCGACTGGTCAGACACGCCCATCGTCGGCGTCGTCAGCCAAAGCAGCTTAGCCGAAATCTCCCTATACGAATACGGCATGAACGAAGCGGCAGGCCGCACGACTGAAGTTTTCGATGCACTCAGCCGGTGCGGTGCGCCATACGATCACGTAGCGACATCAGCGGACAACTTGTCGATTCTCACGGAGGAGCGTCACCTCACCCCACGCCTACGCCAGCAGCTAGGGGCACTATGCGTCGCATCGGGCCATCTATCAATTCGGCCCATGGCAGCGCTGCGGGTCGTTGGCGAGGGGCTAGCCAATTCCCGAGCAGTGCGTCGCGACGTCGAACGGCGCATGGAAGCGGCGTTTGCCGAATATGATATCGCCGAAATCGGCACGACAAGTGCGCCACACACCGCGTCGATCACGTATTTCATCGAGCCCGAGCAAGATACGGACGCGGCGTTAAATGCCGTGCACGAAGCGATTTTTGAGGGCTAGAACCGCCGAACATGCTATTTCACGCGAGGCGCATCGACACGGCCACCAAAAGAAGCGTCAACAATGCTCCGTCGCGCGCCTCTGGTGCACCCAATGCAACAACTCCACGAAGATAAAGCCAATCAGCAGCGGCCATGCGCCGATTTTATCGACACCCGCCAGCCGCCGGGCCGCTAGCTGCCTACGCAAAGCGCTATTACGAGGCTGTCGACACGCCAAAAGAACTAACCGAAATACCGAGCGCATACCACCAATTTGAAGATAGTGACGAGGCCGTCGAGCAACTATCCCTCGAAACGGCGGAGTTTATCGTGAAACGCGGCCAGCCTCACCCAACAGCATAACGCCACCCTATTGTAATTGCAGTAGCGCGTGCTACACTCTATTCATATGACTACAATAAGCGCCATCACGCACATCAACGAAATCGGCATACGGAAGATTAATGAAGACCGCATAGTCGTTGACACAACTCGCAATGTCTTCGGCGTTTTCGATGGCGCCTCATCAGTCGTTCCGTACACCTCACTCGACGGCAAGACCGGGGGCTATATCGCGGCATCAGTCGCCGCAGACACCTTTGCAAACAGCAACCTAGCGCTAGACGCCACAGCACTCTTGGCAAATGAGCGATTAGCCAAAGTGCAATCAGATGCAAACATCGACGTTTCCAAAAATGCTAACCGTTTCGGCACCACAGCCGCCGCCGTCAAAGTTAACGACAATACGATAGATCTTCTTCAGATTGGGGACAGTATCGTCATAGTGGCTGATGCCGCAGGGAATGCGACCGTTCCGCTTGGGTACTATGACCACGATA
>CAYSQL010000086.1:0-3064 GCA_964433265.1 uncultured Candidatus Saccharibacteria bacterium
CTCGTCCCCACCAAAGATAAAGATTTCTGGACCCCAACCAACCCAAATTTCACTGTCCGTACTGTCGATTTTGCTAATTATTCATTCGGCGAGCAAATTGGCTTCAAGCGCTACCTCGAGGCACTCTCCCCCGACCTCGTGCATTTTTGCATGCCCCAGCAGCCAGTGCTCTACCGAGGAAAAACCGTCACGACCTTTCACGACCTCAACCTCCTGAAGACGTGGAATAGCGACAAAAACTGGCTCATTTATCATGCCAAACAACTCGTCGGCCGCTTCGTGTTTAAACGCGTCGCCCACAAAAGCACGCGCATCGTGGCACCATCGCAGTTCACAATCGACGAACTGGTGGCCTTTAGTGGCATTTCGCCGAGCAAGGTGACGCTCACTTACGAAGCGGCGGATATCAACCTCTCTCAGATCGAGCCGTATGATACGCCCTTTACGCAATTTATCCTCTATGTCGGTCAACAGTCCGACTACAAAAATATCCGTCGTCTTGGCGATGCTCACCAGAAGCTCCTCGCCCAGCACCCCGACCTCGGCCTCATTCTCGTCGGGCGCAAAAAAGCCGATGCCCTCAAAAACGAACGTTATTTTACCGAAAAAGGCTATAAAAACATCATTTTTACCGATTTTATCCCGAATTCCCAGCGCGATTGGCTTTATCAACACTGCCAAGCCTACGTCTTTCCCTCACGCATGGAAGGCTTCGGTCTACCCGGGCTTGAGGCGATGGGCTATGGCGCGCCCGTGATTAGCAGCAATGCCACCTGTTTGCCAGAGGTGTACGGCGACGCCGCATGCTATTTTAACCCGCTAGACGTCGATGATATGGCGCACGCCATCGACCGAGTCCTCACCGATCCACAACTTCGCGATCAGCTCATCGAAAAGGGCCACGCACAGCACGCCAAATACTCCTGGCACCGCATGGCCGAACAGACTCATGCGGCCTATCTCGACGTTCTCAAGCAATAAAAGAGCCGCTGTACCGCGGCTCTTTTATTGCTTCCCTTACGCTATGGTTACGAGCTTTTCTGCGCGATGATAAGGTGCCGGTCGCGACCCTCGCCCTCGGAAAACGTCTCGATATCATCATATTCTTGAGCGACATGATGCACAACACGCCGATCGGCCGCATTAATCCGAGCGATATACGAGTTCCCCGTCGAGCGCACTTCTTCGATCCAGCCTCGGGCTTTTTCTGCGACTTTTTCTTCGTGCTGTTTCTTGTAGTCAGCAACGTCGACGTTCACGCGCGTCAGGGCCGCATTGTGGTTGCGTAGGGCCGTCGAGACCGTGTATTGGAGACTACGAAGCGTTTCGGCGTTGCGCCCGATGAGAATACTATTGAGCTCCGATGATTCGACGTAGAGTTGGATTACATCATCTTCGATACTTGAGTGCACAGCGAGATTTTCGCCAAAAAATGAAATAATATCACTTAAATATTTTTCCGCAAATTCCACCGCTTGTTGTTCGTTCATGACTGCTTCTCCTTCTTATGGCGTCCGTCATTGGCTGTGATACGAGTGACATGCGCCTCGGTCGCTCCCTTAGCGCGTGCTTTGGCGGTTTTCGCAGCCTTTTTATCCTTTTTCTCGATGACTTCTTCAGCAATATCTTCCATCTCCTCCTCGTCTTTATTGAGGAGATAGTGTTGCTGGCCCACCGCAACAAGGTTCGAGATCGTGTAATAAAGGGCAAGCGCGCCCGGTAGCCCGACCATGATAAAGAACATCATGATTGGCATGAATTTTAGCATACCACCCGTCACCGCGGCGTTCATATCTGATTGACTACTCTGTTTACCTTCGGCCGCCTCAGCAAAAATCTGACGAATCTTTTTCTTGGGCGCGGTCGTCGGCATCGTTTGTTTACTCATGATATACTGTGTCACCGCCGATATGAGCGCCAACGCCAAGAGAGCGAGATTGACGCGACCATCGCTAAACGCATGTTTCGTCAAATCGATAAACCCAAGCATTTTCTGATTGAAGCTCGCGGGATTGTCAATAATATGCCTGACCGGCTCTAGTTGCTGTATGAAACCATAGGCATAGTGCGCAATCTTATCACGATGAAGCGTGACGATCTGAATCACCTGATACAAGCCAATAAAAATCGGTAGCTGAATCAGCAAGATAAGCATCGAACGAAACGGGCTGATGCCGGTGCGCTTGTAGAGCTCCATCATCTGCGTCGCCTCGACTTGCTTGTCGCCTTTTGCATTCTCTTTTATGCGCGCAAGTTCCGGCTGGATTTTGCGCATTAGCTTGGTCTGATGGAGCTGCTTCTTGACTAGCGGATATAGTGCAAAACGAACAAGCACCGTAAAAATGATAAGGGTGATACCAAAATCACCGCCCGGTATCAGGCTGTAAATGAGCATCAAGATATTAAAAATAGGTTGAACGATAAGGGTATCAAACATTCTCACTCCGAAAGATTATTTACCTCTATTGTACCACTAGCCGGTCAATTCGCGTACAATCCCGCCCGCTCCAGCATTACAACAATCTGTTCCTTTAGCTCACCCGCCTCGAGTCCGAGCACTTCCCCCGAGGTCACGATCACTGCCACATCATACGCGTACGCGAATTTCGCTAGCTCTAGACGAATGATCTCATAGATTCGCCGACGCATACGATTGCGTCCAACCGCGGATTTGTGCACTTTTTTGCTAATAACGATCGCGATTCGGCTTGTTTTGCGCCGAGGATTGCGCACATACTTAACAGTGCAGTAGTGCGAGCGCACCGCTTCGCCATTTTTGAACAAATAGCGCAGCGAGCCATGGCCATGAAATCGATTACGGGAAGAAAGCATACGTACGTCATATTTTACTACAAACCGCACGCTCAAGAAAAAAATACCGCTCGGGCTGACCCAAGCGGTATTCGCGACTAGACCGTCAGTTGAGCGCGGCCCTTGATGCGGCGGCGCTTGAGAACGGCGCGTCCAGCCTTCGTAGCGACACGTGCACGAAAACCGTGCGTACGAGCGCGATGACGAGTGTGTGGTTGGTACGTTCGTTTTGGCATATCTCTGTAATTATACC
>CAYSQL010000087.1:0-1721 GCA_964433265.1 uncultured Candidatus Saccharibacteria bacterium
GCCCGTAAACTGCTCAGCGACGTAGAATGGCTGCGCCAGGAAGCGCTGGAGCCGGCGCGCGCGGGCCACTGTCTGTTTCTGGTCATCACTCAGTTCCTCCATACCGAGAATCGCGATGATGTCCTGCAACTCCTTGTATTCCTGCAAGACACGCTGCACCTCACGAGCCACACGATAGTGCTCTTCGCCAACAACCTCGGGATCGAGACTGTTCGAGCTCGAGTCGAGCACGTCAACGGCAGGATAGATACCGATTTCCGTCAGGCTACGGTTCATCACGATTGTCGTGTCGAGGTGGGCGAATGTCGTCGCCGGCGCTGGGTCGGTTAGGTCGTCAGCCGGCACATACACCGCCTGAACCGAGGTAATCGAGCCCTTCTTCGTACTCGTGATACGCTCTTGCAGGGCACCCATTTCCTGCTGGAGGTTCGGCTGATAGCCCACGGCACTTGGCAGGCGACCAAGCAGGGCAGACACTTCAGAACCAGCCTGCGTGAAACGGAAAATATTATCGATGAACAGCAGGACGTCCTTACCCTCGTCGCGGAACGCTTCGGCCATCGTCAGGCCCGTCAACGCAACACGCAAACGCGCTCCAGGCGGTTCGTTCATCTGACCGTAGACAAGCGAGGTCTTGTCGAGCGTGCCAGAGTCTTCCATTTCGTGATACAGGTCGTTACCTTCGCGAGTACGCTCGCCGACACCGGCAAACACCGAGTTACCGCTATGAAATTTAGCGATATTGTTGATTAACTCCTGGATAAGCACGGTCTTGCCGACGCCAGCGCCAGCGAACAAGCCAACCTTGCCGCCTTTTGCGATTGGGGCGATAAGGTCGATAACCTTGATGCCCGTTTCGAGTAGCTCGGCTTTGTTGGCTTGCTCTTCGAGCGTTGGTGGTTCACGGTGAATCGAGGCTTTTTTGCCCATTGGCACTGGCTTGCCGTCAATTGGCTCGCCGACGACGTTAAACATGCGCCCCTGCGTCTCGGGACCAACCGGCACGCTAATCGGCGCGCCTGTCGCCACGACTTCTTGGCCGCGCTTGAGGCCATCTGTACTTTGCAAAGCAATCGCTCGTACCGTATGCTCATCGAGGTGCTGCGCAACCTCGAGCGTCACGACGCGGTCGCCGTGCGCAATTGTCATTGCATCGTAAATTGCCGGCAGTTTCGTCGATTCAAACTCGACATCAATCACCACACCGACGATTTGGATGATTTTTCCTGTATCCTTCGTCATTCCATTCTCCTTAGTCATTATTTCAACGCCTCCGCACCCGAGCTAATCTCGCTCAGTTCCTGCGTAATCGCCGCCTGGCGCGCCTTGTTCATGGCAAGTGTCAAATCGCTCACGAGGTCGCTGGCGTTATCCGTCGCGTTTTTCATGGCGAGCATACGCATGCTGTGCTCACTCGCCCTGGCGTCGAGCAGCGCCTGAAACAGGCGGGAGCCAATCAGGCGATAGACGACGGCATCGAGCACCTCTTGCACGCTCGGCTCGAACTTTGAGTCCTGCAATGCCTCGGCCTGCTCAGTCGGGTCGCTGTGCGGCGGCGTGCCGGCTGGCAACAGTCTGAGCCACGTCGCCTGCTGCGTCATGCTATTGACGAACTCGGTGTAGACGACGCTCACTGCGTCAACATCACCGTTGCGATACATATCGCACGCCGTGTTGAGAATCGTATGGAAGGTGAGTCCCGCCGGATGATCTGGTAAATC
>CAYSQL010000087.1:1821-2899 GCA_964433265.1 uncultured Candidatus Saccharibacteria bacterium
GCCGCCACCATCTGCATAGCCTTGGTAATCTGCTTCGTCGATTTGACGGAACGGATACGAGATTTTAGTTGTCTCGTACTAGCCATGGATATTTATCCCTCGAAACCCTTCGCGACCGACTCGGCGGCCTTGCGAACAACTTCGGCAATTTTCTCGTCCTGGCCCATTTTTTGGTCACCATTATTGAGAGTTCGCATGTCATCTTTGTGACTCGTCCAAAGCTTCGTCAGAAGCGCGGCTTGCGCATCTTTAATCTTGCTCGCGGGAACGTCATCGAAGAACCCTTCACTGACAGCGTGAATCGAAATAGCCTGTTCCCAAACGCTCATTGGCTGGTACTGGGCCTGCTTAAGAAGCTCAGTCAAACGTTGGCCACGCTCGATTTGGCCCTTCGTCGCTTCGTCGAGGTCACTACCAAACTGCGCAAATGACGCAAGTTCGCGGAACTGGCTGAGGCCGAGCTTGAGGTGGCCCGAAACACTCTTGACTGTCTTTGTCTGGGCGGCACCACCGACGCGGCTCACCGACAAGCCAGCGGAAATCGCCGGGCGGATACCTTGGTAAAAGAGGTCTGTTTCCATGAAAATCTGACCGTCCGTAATCGAAATCACGTTGGTCGGGATGTAAGCGGAAATATCGCCAGCCTGCGTCTCGATGATCGGCAGGGCAGTGAGACTACCCGCGCCAAGCTCGTCCGACAACTTCGCCGAACGCTCCAGCAGGCGAGAGTGCAGATAGAACACGTCGCCAGGAAACGCCTCGCGGCCCGGTGGGCGACGGAGCAGGAGTGACATTTGGCGATACGCGACGGCATGCTTCGACAAATCATCGTAAATCATCAGCGCATGGCTCTTGTTGTCGCGGAAGTATTCGCCCATAGCCGTTCCAGCGTATGGCGCGAGGTAGAGTAGGGAGGCTGGGTCGCTTGGACCAGTTGCAACGACAATCGTCTGCTCCATGACGCCTTCTTGCTTGAGGCGTTCGACGAGGCGGGCGATTTTCGACAGTTTCTGGCCAATCGCAACGTACACGTTCACGACACCAGTCTTTTGACGAGCCTGGTTGATCATCGTGTCGA
>CAYSQL010000088.1:0-2898 GCA_964433265.1 uncultured Candidatus Saccharibacteria bacterium
CCATCGTCAGATCCCGGTACCGGTAGTCGCGCCACAATAAACCAATCCCTCTCTTATAAAAATTACCCTCTGTAGCCCTCGCCTACGCGAAAGGGAACGGAGGCGCACGGGACATCCGACTATCTCCAGAAAGACAGGCGCTCCCACTATGCACACTTCACATGCAAGCTCGCTAGGCCTTCTAGTCGACACCCCTCGATCCACGCCGTTCTTGGTGCTGCTGATGATTGTCGCGCTCTTCTTCAGGGCCGAAGAACCAACGAAAAAGGTTTGGCTCGGAGTTCTCGCGCTCATCTCACTCGCGCTGATACTCGCGCACTATACCGTCAACCGATACTGGCGCCGATTATTGCACGAAGCGCAAGAGCTGCTGGACGGTTTTCAAGATGATTCGCTAAAGCTCGAGGCTCTCGATGGTTCTGGGAACATCGTGTGGTTCAACGCACTTGGCCAATTGCCCTCGATACTGTGGATCGCGCCGAGTGTGTGGGACAGGAAACTTTGCATCGCCGTCTACCACGTCGTGCTCACCGATGGCCTCTTTTCGGTAGAGGAGAGCGTCACAGTCGCAGGAGATAGCGAGCCAGTAAGCTCCGGCCTACTCAAGGACTGGGCCGCACTACTGCTGTTGCGCGAGTTGCTGCGATGTCTTCGCACACACAAGTTCTCAGAACCAGAGGTGGCACAAATCTGCGAGATCGTCATCGAACTATGAGCCCCAACCCCGTCGAGCCCCGCTCCGGAAGGTTGGGGTTCGATTAATATCTGGCTTTTTTGTTTTTGCTATAATACACGCCATGAGAGAAATCGAAATCAAAGCATTGATCGTGGATAAACAGCAGTTGCTAGACGCGATTGTACGCGCCGGAGTACGGCTATCGGCGCCGATTAAACAACACGACGTCGTCTATAGCCAACCCGGTGTCGCCGATAATGCACCCGGGTCGATTTGGCTACGGATTCGGACAGAAAACGACGAGCACACTATTTTTACATTGAAACAGCAACACAAAGGCGGCCTCGATAGCATCGAACACGAGACGGAAGTCGAGAATGCCGAGGAGATGACCGCAATCATTAGTCTGCTCGGGTTTGAGCTCTATTCCGACCTAACAAAAACGCGACAAAAAGCGCAGTACGAAGGCATTGAAATCTGCGTTGACGACGTCGAAGGGCTCGGGGTGTACATCGAGGCCGAGAAACTCGCCGACGAGAGCGCGGACGGCGATGCTATCGCAAATAGCCTATGGGGCGAGCTGGACAAATTCGGCGTCGACCGCTCCAACGAAGTATTCGACGGCTACGACGTGTTGATAAATCGAAAGAAAAGCCAGGGAAAATAGAGCTTATCGATAAAAATACAAGGACTCGTCTACTCTAAAATAAGCGCCACCAAGCGCGAAAGGCACCTATGAACAATCCCGACAAACCACCAATGAACCCATCGGATCATATACATCCAGAACAACCATCTATCTCGGTCGTCACGTTCGAAAACGAAGCGGTCGAACGCCCGTTTGTTGACGAAATCAGTAAATCATACCGAGAGCTCAAAGCACTACTGCCTGGTTTGCCGCAAGAATTACGCGTGACATTTGGCACCAACTACGCCTACGGCGAAACCGGCGCGACCGGCAGTGCGATGGCCGCCGACCTCATGCAGATAGGCATCGATCCAGACCGCAAGGACCGGTCGAAACAACTCGCAAAAATACACTCAATCGTTTTTCACGAGGGCTTTCACATCTCCCAAGGCTTCTATCTGGAAGGCCGCATATTTTCTGCCCTTGAATCAGCCGTTTACGAGGGCTGCGGCACGATTTTCGAACGCGACTACGCGAACTCAAATCCAAAGTGGGGAAACTACAAAAAAGAAGACGCGGCGACGCTGCGGCACTGGTACGAGGCGATACGAGGCATATCTGCCGAACAATACTTCGAACCAAGCGGCGAGACGTGGCAAAAATGGGCGTTCTACGACCCGGAGACGGACGAGTCATGGCGCGTCTACAAAGTTGGCACATGGCTTGTCGATACCGTGCTCAAAGAGCGGGGAATGGATATTCTCGAACTCGGTACGAAAACGGCGGATGAAATATTGGGATATCTAGAATAAATAGCCGTGTAATACAGTGAACTTTGCTATCATATCCCCATGATCTCCTATGCCAATGCCCCCGAAACCAACCTCGATGTCCCTCTCGCCGATGGCAAAAAGATCCACGGCATCCTACGCGGCTCGCTCGATGGCAGTATGCCACTCGCCATCATGATGCATGGTAGACCAGGACAGGGAAATGAGCTGCTCCAATACCTCGGCGCGCGATATCTGTACGAGCGTGGCATAGCGACATTGCGGCTGTCGATGTATGATTTTGGCAAAGCATATCGCAGTATCGTTGACTGCACACTCGACGATCATATCGCGGATTTCAACGACGTCGTCAAATATGTCCGCGTGACAGGTGTGAAGCAAGTATTCGCGATCGGCCACAGCTACGGCGGACTCACGATTCTCGGTAGCGACGCGCAGCTCGACGGCGCTATCCTCTGGGACCCGACGCACGGCCTCGCTTGGCATGATCCTGTTTTCGACGAGCCCGAATACCCCGAAAAAACGATTGAAAACCTCGTCGTCGGACTTGGTGGATACGGCTACGTGTATAGTGCCAAACAAGCGGCGGCCGACAAAGCCCTTGGCGACACGACCAACTGGGCGGCGCGCAAAGGCTATCCGATGAAATTCATCCTCGCAGCCGCCGGACCACTGGCCGCCTACGCAAAGCGCTATTACGAAATCGCCGACGAGCCAAAGAAGCTGGTCGAAATGCAAAATGCGCACCACCAATTCGAAGATAGCGACGCGGTCGTCGAACAACTGTTTCGCGAAACAGCGGA
>CAYSQL010000089.1:0-2854 GCA_964433265.1 uncultured Candidatus Saccharibacteria bacterium
GGGGATTTTGGTTAGAAAAAAGCGAGTTGCGAGCCCGATAGGGCGGTTTCTTGCACGGTTTTTTCGCCAACCAGGACGTACATGCTCGTAAATTGCTGTTCGGTAAGATATAGGACGCGCACGGATCCGCTGTCGGGCGCATTTCGCTTCGTGCGTAGCATGTGTTTCTCGGCGTTGTCGCGGTTCGGGCAGAGGCGCGTGTAGACACTGAATTGCAGCATATCGAACCCGTCATCGAGCAGATGCTTGCGGAATTGTGTGGCGGCGCGTCGTTCGGCTTTGGTGCCTGTCGGCAAATCAAATAAAACAACCACTCTCATGATTTTGTATGACATATTCCCTAATGTGTTTATGGGGCGATTTTTGGGAGTGACAGCAATGTCGCGTCCCCTGCCTCGATTGCTTGGACGAAACTCTCGACCGTGCGCTCGATAGCGTGTTTGGCGGTGAATTTCTTGTCGTCTATTATAACACTATAATTTAAAATGTCAACTATCTTTTGGCGGTCTTCCTTGGCAAGGGTGGCATCTTGCTCCCCAACGTGAAACGGGGCGACATGTGAAAGGATGTATTCGTCGACGATGGCGCGGTATGGCTCGATAATGTCGTCCGCGAGGTTGTAGCTATTGAGTTCGCTGCGATGAAAGACGCCCTGCGAGGCGACGAGCCCACGTGCAGCGATATGGCGCGCGATATGACTGCGTAGCATGGCGTAGCCGTAGTTGAGTGCGGCATTGTGCCATATTGGCTTACGGCGTGTCGCGTCGTCGAGCAAGAACGAGAAATAGAGTCGAGCGGCTTGTGCCTCGCGGTTTGTTGGGTCGCCGGATTTGACCGTGGTGGCGATATCGCGCAGCGCTTTGCTGTCGTGGTGAAACGTGTCGAGAACGGTGGCTTGATTGGTAATTTTTTGAATGATGATGCGCTGCCAGAGCTGTTTCTTGAGCGGTTGGCTCATGGCGAGCTGTAGGCGTGATACTTTGGCTTGGCGCGAGTGCTGCGAATATGGCAAGAGGACACTCGCGGGTAGGTGTTTGTCGTCACAAATTACGACCGTCGTACCGGACGAAGACAATTCGGTGATGAGATTAGCGGTTATCGTGATGCCGTAGCTATCGAGGATGAGCGAGTCAATATCCTCGATTGGCAGAGTGACGGTTTCGTCCTGCTTGATGACAAGCTGGTTGTCTTTTGTGCTTAGCTGGGCTGGATTAGTGATGCCGATGACGCGCCATGCCATGAACTATATCCATACATAGTTATCGCCAAGAACAGAGATATCGAGGCGCTGGATGTCGGCGGCAGCTCTTGGTGCGGAGTTTAAGAAAATATCCTTACCAGATTGACCGTGAGGTAGCAAGCTCAGATTGCCATTGCCAATACCGTATTTAACGTAGTACCCTTCGATGATCTTATTACTCATATAAATTCGCACGTAATCGTTCGGGTAGATTGAGAATTGTTTTTCAAATCCGTTTTCGGGCGTTGCGTAAATTTTGCCGTCGTTTTCACGGATTGCATCAAAACTGGCTTTTTCGTCGGCACTGCGACCGTTTGGTGTCGGCAATACCTCTGGTCTGTCGATTACCTCGATGACTCTGCCATCAACCTTCTTTGTTTTTAGCATGTTTGTGTAAATAGGTACGAAGTAATATTCGTCGTTGCCTTTGAAGTTCTTGCGGTTGTAAACGTCGAGACGAATTGTCGAGCCATTGTTAACAAAGGCCTTGCCATTGTTAATGTAGAAGCCAGTTTTTGATTTGAGCGTATCGTACACTTTTACGCTGCGCACGATATTGCCTTGCTCGCCCGATTTTGTTGGCTTGTAGACGGGTTCGGCAAAGGCTTTCTTGGGGTCGTCACCATGGTCTTCGAGCCGCTTTTTGAGTAATTCGTAGAGCTTGGGGTCGGTTTCGCGGATTGGTGAATCGTAGAGGTTCTTGAGCTTGATGCTGCCGAGCGCAACGCGTTGTTTGCGGGCGATAGTCTTTTCGCCTTTATCATTTTCGTAATCTTCGACGACTTTTGGTGAACGAATCGTCTCCTGGTTTGTCGATCCCCTGCCGCTGCGTTTTGGCATGCGTGAAACAAAGATAGGCATCGTTGACTGCAGGAAAGCTTCGTCGTAGGCTTCAATGCCAGCGAGTTCGTCGTGGAGTTGATCTGGCGAGGTGTAGAGTGCAGTGCGGATTCGTACTTCTTTGCCGAAGTCGTCCCACGGCTGAACGTCGGCTATGTGTTGCTCGACGCTGCCGCGATGCACAATCTCGCCGGTAAGTTTATCGGTGATTTCGTCACGGTCCGTTCCATAGAAGAGCTCGTAGTATTTATTCAGGCTAGAGACTTTTTGGATGGTTCCTTGGTCGACGCTGGCGATAATGCAGGCGTCGGCGGCATGGTGGAGGTTGTTGTCTTCGCGAGATTTGCCACCTACGTGCCAGATGCGACGCAAGTAGGACGTAATTGGCCCTGTTGGCGTGATGACGCGCTGACTGCCCTTGTAATCTTCGAATTCGGCAAATTTAAGGTTGTCCCGGAAGTAACCACGTAGGAATTTCGATATATAGCGCGTATCGTTGAGGGCTCGGACGTTCCATTCTTCGGTCGGCGGATTCTTGGCGAGTAGACGGTCTTTCTTGGCGAATGGAAGAACTGTCGCTTTGACGCGCGCTTCGTAGGCGGCCCATTTCGCATCGTTATTTCCCCACGCCTCGAACGGCGTCAGGTTGCCTTTGTTCTGATTTTCTTCGGTTAGGACGAGTGCCTTGTTGTTGAGGCTGTCGTTGCCGCAGCGCGAGAACGGAATGATGTGGTCGATTTCGCCGTAGCGCTCGTCGGCGAAAAGTCGGTTGAG
>CAYSQL010000090.1:0-2806 GCA_964433265.1 uncultured Candidatus Saccharibacteria bacterium
ACGTCCGCGCGTTCATACGGCGGCTTGCTGCCAAACGGCAGGCTCAAACGTTTACTGCCATCTGGATCGGTATCAATTCGCGCCTCAGAATCAAGCAATTTGATAAACGTGTCCGTAAAAATATCGCCGACGCAAAGAACGTAGGGTATCGATACCTCGCCCGAAATGGCCGCGTGTTGTGCTCCTTCAGACGCCTCGCCTTCAAGCTTCATGCTCGCGAGCACTTGATCGACACTCGTCCGCGCCGCGCCAGCCGCTTGACGGTACTGCTCAGCCAAAACACGGCTAATCGCTTTTCGCGCCCGGCTCACTGTTCGTCGTTCAAATAGCTTTGCGCGATTTTCCCGCACATCATCATGATTAAACGAAATAACCGCCCCGCCAAACATCAAGGCAACGTCATCAGTCTCCGTAAACAGTGCCTCATCATCAACGTGCGCAATCAGCGCGCGGTACAATTCGAGTGGCGTCGTATCAGCGACATCGAGCCCCATTTGTCGCATGATGGCGTGGCCGCGTTGCGTCATATCCACGAGCACTTTAATATCGAGCCCCTGTCGGCCGGTCATCGAATCGAGCTGACGTAAATTCGTCGTAAAAAGCGGCTCTTCGGCGCCCAGTAGTTGCGAGAGAAATCGTGCCATGTATTACGTGTCCTTTATCTTAAAGTATATCATGCTCATGCTTAGAATGGCTTCTCTTCTATAGGCATTTCGTGCAGCACGACGCCGCGCGGCAAGATGCCATCTTTGGCACCAATCTTCGTCACGACAGAGGTGGAGTTGGCGCTCGCAAAAATAATCGATTCGCGGAGCGTCTTCCCCTGGCTCCATTGGCTCAAAAAACCGCTCGCAAACGCATCGCCCGCACCGGTTCGATCAATCACCGGCACGTCCTCATACATTCCGGCGCGTACAATCGTCTTGCCATCTGTCGCGACGACGCCATTCGGACCATCACTCACGATTGCCACCGGCACATAATTGAGGGCATGACGCGCCAGCTCTTCGAGCTCTTCGCCATGGACAAGTTTTTGCATTTCTTCCTTATTGACGCAAAGCACATCAACGCTCCCGAGCAATGCCTTGAGCTTATCGGGGTCCGCGAGCTCTGGTCCGGCCGGGTTAAGCATGACTTTGACATCACTCTTGTCCGCCTCGTCAAGAATCGTTCGCAAGACCGTGAGACTTTCATCGGCAAGCGACGTCGGGTAAATCCAGTCGTAGTTCTTGATTGCATCGAGGGGAAGTGCCGCCGCATTCGTCCCAATCGTCCGCCCGCGGTGGTTGAGAATCGTCCGCTCGCCATTTGTCGCGATCATAATCACCGAATACCCCGCCTGATACGCGTCATTTTGTACGACTAAACCAGTATCGACTCCCTCGTCGTCAAGCGCACTGAGAATAATTTTCGACGTCGGGTCGGACTCACCCAACCCCCACATATACGCACTCTCGAGCCCCTGGCGCGCAAACGTGACCGCTACATTCGTCGCATTACCACCGGTACTAAACGTCACGTCCTCGACCTCCATCTTGAGCCCGAGCGGCAGGTGAGTATACATCACCTTGCCTTCTTTATGCGGATCGAACTCATCACTCTTGAGGAATACGTCTTGCGTCCCTTTGCCAATCGCTAGAATTTTTACCATATCTAGCGCACCGCTTTCCCGGCGCTACCAAACGCAGTGATTTTTTCCTCGACGACCGCCTCTACCGCCGCGTAGACCTCGGGCATCAGTTTCACGATGGCGTACTCGTCTGGGTGCTCACGTAGCACCTTCTCGAGCGTCTCGCGAAAGACTACCCGCATGTCGGTATTGATATTGATCTTGCTGACGCCCATCTTTGATGCGTCCTCAAAGTAGTGCAGCGGTGTACCCGAACCACCGTGTAGGCTTATTTGGCAGTCAATAGACGCGCGGATCCGCCCGAGCAGCTCGAGGTCAAGCATTTTTGGCACGTCATATTTACCATGTAGATTACCGATTGCTGCCGCAAACGTATCGATACCAGTCGCTTCGGTAAAATGCTTCGCGCCATCAGGGGTACTGAACGTTTTTTTGATTTCCTCGTAATCGATGCCCTCGTGATGTACGTTGCTACCACCAGCAAAATAATGCGGCTCGCTCTCAACCAAGGCGCCAGTAAATTTCGCGTACTCGACGACTTCCTTTGTCTTCGCAATGATTTCTTCCTCAGACGCATCGTGGTTCGCCTGAGATATGTCAATGTGAATAAATTCGTACCCAGCATCAATCGCCCGCTTGCACGCTTCAACCGACGGACTATGGTCGAGGTTCAGATAGATTTCAACACCGTATTCGTCACGGTAGTTATCGACCATATCACGGATATTCTCGAGACCCATCGCCTCGACTTCGCCATGGCTCACCTCGACCAATACCGGCGCGTTCAGCTTCTGCGCTGTCCGACAAATCGCAATCAGCGTCTCTTGGTTGTCGATATTAAACGCACCGACCGCAAACCCTTGCGTGCGCGTCCGCTGCATCAAATGGCGTGCCCGCACTGTTCGGTCGCGAATCTCACTAATCGTTAGTCCCATACCCCCCCCTAAAGTTATTATGGTTAGTTGCTTCTAGTATAGCACCCCCGTTTTGCTAGCGGAACTATTGACATTTTAAATGTTTAATGCTAATTTAATATTAATTCCAAACCAACGAGGTGTGGAAATGCACCTCACGAAAGATAGGACCACCATGACTGCCACGACCACCTATGGAGCGCTCGGACTGAGCGCATTCATCATCACGCTTCTCGCGATTGGGTGCATCACGTGCCTCGCA
>CAYSQL010000091.1:0-2759 GCA_964433265.1 uncultured Candidatus Saccharibacteria bacterium
TTTGATCAATAGAGATTGCGGGGCTCAAACCGTCGATGCTATCAACATCCGGTTTATCCATGATCCCAAGGAACTGACGCGCGTAGCTGCTCAAACTCTCAACATAGCGTCGCTGCCCTTCAGCGTAAATCGTATCAAACACCAGACTCGACTTGCCGCTACCAGACAGTCCCGTGACAACCACGAGCTTATCACGTGGAATCTCAATATCCACATTTTTCAGATTGTGCTCCCTGGCACCTTTGACACGTATCGTCTCTGACATCGCTCCCCATTATAGCCAAAAAATGGTTATTTTTCCACACCTGCCGTAGGTGATTCATTGTGAATACGGTTAACTCGACTCTTTTTATTTTCTCTGATAAAAAGATATTATGAATACCAACGTTGAAGAAATCAAATTTGAAAAAAGTAACGTCCTCGAGAGTCTTTTGATCAGCTTGGGTGACGCGCTATGCCAATCGGTCGATGAGGCAAGTACGCCGAGCGAGCTGCTCGGTATCAATATTTTGGCGATCGAGTTCTCCGCGCTCGTTAGTGCCTACAGCGAAACAACGGATGGATTTCGCGAAGATCTCGGTGCGAGCCTCGTTGAGGCTATTCAGTTTAAGTACGACTTCCTCACTAAACAGCTATACCCAAATGAGTGGCAACACTACCTCGCCGACGTCAAGCAATCTCTTAGTAGCCTAGACGCACAAAAGACCAAGTCGTAAGCCCATCAATATTACCAGGCGTATCTTCAAAAGGTGTATTCCCGTACCCCCCCCGAATCCCAGCCAAGTTTGAAAATGGTGTCCATTGATGAGATATCACTTTGGAAACGCTCATTAGACACTCCCTAACAGGGTTCGTTTTTCGATGCCACTATTGACATATCAATAATATTATACTAAAATACATATATCTTTTGTTGAGGTAACTCCAAAAGAGTTTTTTGACAAGCAGGTAGCACGAGATGAGATTTTAACTCTGTTGGCACGCAGAGGTAGAACCTCATCTTGTGTCTCCGTCATCCGGACGAGCACAGACATATACGTTTGGGCAAGCGCCCGGATGAGGAGAGAGAAGATCATGGACCCCATGTACATGCAGTGCATCAAGGAGATGACCATCGATTCCTTCGCTTTCGGCGAGATCAAGGCGACCATCCAGGCCGCCATCGTCTTTGCCGGGGAGATCGGTTACCACGAGAACTGGGTTGCGAACAAGGGCGGACTCGTCAAGTTCGAGTTCAACGGCGTCATGGTCGCGGTGCGCATGGACTCCGACCCGGAACTCGTCTACCGCGACTGGAACCGCGCCATGTCCGGCTACATCGACAAGAACGTCGGTCCCTACCCGAACCCCGTCCTCACCGACAAGGAGAAGGAGAGCGACGCTCGCATCGAGTCCGAATACGAGCGCAAGCGCCAGGAGCGTCAGGCCGAGTACGAGGCGCAAGCCAAGGCCAAGCGCAAGGCAACCGAGGCCAAGCTTGCCATGACGCCACAGCTCGAGTTTGCCGACAAGTCCTACTGGGACGAGTCGGTGAAGTCGATCGAGAACGCGGACTACTCCAAGCCGGGATCCTTCGGCAAGGACTACATGCTCGCCATCGTCGACTACGCTGAGAAGTGGGGACGCCTCATGCAAGCCCGCATCGAAGCGGGCGAGGCGCTCGAGGACATCGCCAACGAGACCTCCAACGAAGCCGACATCGACGGAATCACCGGCAACATGTACGGTGGAGCCGTGATGATGCTCGCCGGTTCGTGGAAGTACGGCGAACGGCTGCGCAAGTGGCACAACAAGCAATTCGGGGCTCCCGAGAACGCCGCTGGCGTCGTCAACCCCGCTGTGCTGACGATCACCGCCTGAGCTCGGAGCGCGGGCGTGGCGTGCTTTTATAGACGCCACGCCCGCGAGGGCTTCTCTCTACCTGTTTGTCATATTCGCTCCACAAATGTGCATTTGTGCTGATGAGTCCAAAAGGACGAAAGCGATATTTTTAGCCTTTTAGCGTCTTGCTCAGGACGGATCGAGTCTACTCCTGATTTGCCTCGACAATCTCGCGCCAGTTAACTCGGTTCAGTGATTGACTTAGCAGATCCGCCCAGACGCTGGTGCTATCAGTGACTAGCTCACGTTCATTCAAATAGTATTGCTTATGATTGCACACCTTTGACACCAGTGCTACATTATGGGTAATGAAACTTAAACAAAAAATCAATTACATTGCCGCCAGCATCCTCGTGCTCTTTATTATCACGCGCCCCAGCGTTGCAAATATGCTTCTCAGCTTCCTCCTTGGTGGTGTTTTACCCGGCACAAATATCGCCTTACCCTTCTGGGCAATGCTCAGTCTTTATTTGCTCCTCATGGCCGTCATCATCACGCGCAGCTACGAGAAATATCGCCCCATACCGACGGCGTACGGAAAAAAGCGTACTACACGCGTCCCGAAACACGCCTAAATCGTCTCGTCACCAAGTTCGGCCGGCACAACTGATTCAGCCCAAAGTTTGAGTTCTTCAACGAGAAAGCGCGCCTTATCCTCAGGGCTTTGCGCCAATCGCTGTAGGGCCGCCATATAAGCTGGCAGCTGTTTGGTGATCCGTGCCGCGCGCCACGCCTCCCATTCGCGCGCCTCGCTCTCGCTCAACGTCTTCGGAAAACTGCGCGCCTTGTAGTGCAATAGAAGCGGCGATAATCGCTCGTCGTCAAATTCAGGGTGAAAATCCGCCAGTTGGTGCGCATCAGCATTGCGCACCGCTTCC
>CAYSQL010000092.1:0-2744 GCA_964433265.1 uncultured Candidatus Saccharibacteria bacterium
ATCTCGAGCTCGTCCTTGTGACGATCGGCTTGGTTCGCCCACAAAAAGATATCAGTCGGCTCTTTTTTTGGTTCCTCTTCGACGGCTTTCTCAGTAGCAGTAACTTCGGGAGTAGGCACTTCGTCGATTTCGTCGGTTTTTGTTTCTTCGGTCTGGTTGGTCGTTTCGTCGTTTTCCATACGTTCTAGTGTACTACATATACTGGCGCCTCAACGCATGCATTTGACGCCATTGATCGACTGTATTTATAATGGCATAGTTGCCAAACGGCGCACACAAGCCCAACCGACCCAAAGGAGGGTCATGATCACCGCAGAAGGAATGGCGCAGAAAAGCTGCCAACCGACATCTGCCGAAGAGTTCGCAATGCGACTTTGCGACACCTTCAGACCAGACGGCCAGTGGTGCGATACTTTAAGTCACCACCTACGCCATCGAGTGCCTCCGAACGACCCCGTCGCAAACCTACTGGCGCAGGAGCCGTTTCGCAACCAGGTGAGTGCCCGCGTCGTTGAGATGCTAAGGCGCCCAGGGTACAACATCGGCGTTGTCTTTGAGCAGCATACTGGCGGACAACATAGGCCGGAGACAACGGTGTGGACAGTCGTGATTACGGAGACGAATGGAGGCACGTGGTACCATGCACGACGTGACGCTCGCGCAGATTGAACGCCAGCACCGACCGGTCCGTTGGTTCACTCTCCCTCTCATTTGGCTCCTCCCCGCCATACTATTCCACTGGGGCCGAGTCCACGCACTGTGTGTCGGTGTCACGCTCGTCTGTACGACGTGCAAACAGCCGCATCCCTGCGCCACCCTCGTCGAAGAACGCGAGCTGGCAGCACATCCATTCCAGCCCCGCCTCTTCTAGGTTGAAGCCCCGCTCCCTAGAAGGACGGGGCTTCAACCATTTCCTCGAAAAAGCATCCTTACTGGATAACATCCTCACCAAAATGTTTTTGCAAACGAATTTTGATACTACCCTCGTGTCGACCCAATTGCTTGCTTAGAGCCTTGATCGATTCACCATTCACAAATCCCGTCTTGAGCGTTGCGTCGTCTTGCGTCGTCCACGGTTTGTACGCATTTGGGTGTGTTTCGCGCATTTTGGCGATTTTTTCCTGCCAACTCGCACTACCGCCTTCTTTTTTCTTTTTTGGGGCGACCGTCAAATCACGCTTCTCTGCTTTTTCCTGCAAATGCGAAAACCGCTTTGCTGCCGTGGCGGCGCGCGTATGGAGCATCTCGTCGATCGCAAACGCCTCGTCGCTCATCCGTAGCGCCATCTGGTTAATCCCCGTCAAGTACAAATTATCGAGGCTTTTGACGCGGCTCAGTGCCACGTAGCCCATGCCGGGCACAAACGCCTTGCGTAGATCAATCCGCGCCGCGTCGAGCGTCATACCCTGGCTCTTGTGGACCGTGATGGCCCAAGCGAGGCGTAAAGGCACTTGGCTAATCCCCGCCCGTTTCTTGTCGCCATCGCGCAACTCCCATGTATCCGGCGCCATCGTCACATTGCGGCCATTCATAAATTCCACCACCGGATAATCCGTCCCAGGCTCAAAGTCCACCACCGTGCCGATACTGCCGTTAGCATAGCGTCGTGCCGAGTCATTCTTCACCGCCATGACCAATGCGTTTTGCTTCAGTGTCAACGTTGCTGGCGCCAGCACCGACCGCTGCAACGTCTCGACGTAATTCTCCGAACCCGTCGCGTGCTGCTCGTACACCACCTCATCACCGCCAAGCTTCTCAAGCTCCGCCGCATTGATCCGATCGACATCGACGTTGGTCGTATGGAGTTCCGTAAGTGTCATATCGCTCGGCACCGCCACATCCGCGCGCGCAAGCAGTAACTCAGCGTGCCGTCGTCGCACGTCACCACTACGAATATGCGTCAAGATGTCGAGCAAATCATCGCCCTCGCGCTGACGGAATTGCTGGTCGAGATACAGAATAACCGGGTCGAGCTCCGTCCAAGCGCGACTTTCGACGACAAATCCACCCTGGCGCGAACCGGCCCGATTAATCGGTGGCAGCTGGAAGAAATCACCACTCATCACTACCTGAATGCCCCCAAACGGCTCGTCGACGCGCTTACGTACCAACCGACACACTTCATCGACCATATCGAGCCGATAGTCATGCAACATACTAATCTCGTCGATCAACAGAATATCAGTCGTCTCGATAATCTCGCGCCGCCCCTTGGCAATATGCTCAGCAAAATTCGGCGGCAGCGTATCGAGCACGCCAATCCCCGCCCAGGCGTGGATGGTCGTCCCGCCTAGGTGCGTCGCCGCCAGGCCCGTCGTCGCCGTCACCGAGACATGCTTGCCATCGGCTTTGCTCAACCGAATAAATTGGTTCAATACAAACGTCTTCCCCGTCCCCGCCGGACCAGTCAGTAACGCGCTTTCACCCGAAAGCAATATCTCGAGAGCTAACCCCTGATTCATCTCTTCTTAGTATACCAGGCGTCGAGCGGAAATGATTGCCCTACAGGCATTTCCGAGGTGACGAAGTAGATATCGATGACCGGCATCGATATACCGTTAGAACGCATGCGCGAAGCCTCACTAAGCCCCCGTAAAGCGACTGCAACCAAAGAAGAGTCGATCTCGACTCTTCTTTGCGTGTAAGGAAGGGGGCGTGGGGGGCTTCGCGCACGCGTTCTAATGTCAGTTATTTATCCCAAGCGAATCCGTGTCCAAAATGTCCATACCGCGCCGTTTGCTCAA
>CAYSQL010000093.1:0-2682 GCA_964433265.1 uncultured Candidatus Saccharibacteria bacterium
CGTAAAGAAGGATTGGAGTTCTAGTATGGCTGAACAAGCAGCAAATACTACCCCACGCCAGGATGCGCCACGAACTGGCCGCCCACAGCGTGGTGGTCGACGGGATGACCGCCGAAACCAAGGCGCCATGGAGCTGCCAAAAGAATTTGAAGAAGTCGTGATTAACATCGACCGTGTCGCTCGCGTGGTAAAGGGCGGCCGCCGCTTCCGCTTCAAGGCACTCGTCGTGGTTGGTAACCGAAAGAACAAGGTCGGTGTCGGTGTCGCGAAGGGCGCGGACGTTCAGTCCGCAATCGCAAAAGCAACCGACGTCGCCAAGAAGCATCTCGTTACGGTTCCAATCGTGAACGAGACAATCCCACACGAAGCCGAAGTGAAGCTATCGGGCGCGCACGTGCTTATTAAGCCTGCTGCACCTGGTACCGGTATTATTGCCGGGGGTGTTGTCCGCGCCATTGTTGGTGTGACGAGCATCCGTAATATGCTCTCGAAGAGCCTTGGCTCGACGAACAAAGTCAACATCGCGTATGCAACGATCGAAGCCCTCGGCGGTCTCGTACCAAAGAGCCAATGGGTTGGCGCGAAGAAGACAGCGAAAAAGGAGGAGAAGTAGTTATGACGAAGTATAACGAACTCCAGGTCGCGTCAAACAAAGGCCGCAAGCGCGTTGGTCGCGGTATCGCTGCTGGCGGCGGTAAAACCGCTGGTCGCGGCACCAAGGGACAAAATGCTCGCACCGGCAAGAAGCTGCGCGTTATGTTCCAGGGTGGACAGAACGGTATTGTTAGCGCTGTGCCAAAGGGCCGCGGGTTCAAGAGCCTGCGCACACCCGCTCAGGTCGTCTATCTCGACCGCTTGAATGAGCTCAAGGGCACGATTGATAACTTCGCACTGTACGAAGCCAGCCTCATCTCGACGCCGTTTCATACCGTAAAAGTCATTGCTCGTGGTGAGCTGACAAGCAAAATTACTTTGCGGGTCCAGGCCGCCTCGAAGAGCGTAGTCGCGGCGATCGAAAAGGCCGGTGGCAAATTCGAAAAAACGCCCACACCACTCCCAAAGAGCCAAAAACAGGCCGAAGCCGAAGACAAATAGTCTTTCGCGACGCAAAATCGTACGAACACCCCATTTTTTTCACCGGGGTGTTCGTCTTTTTTAGCGCATTTTGTGGTATACTAATAGGCAAGTAAATTGCAGCCGTAAATGGGGTATTGACCGAAATGAATTGGAAAACAGTGTTCCGCTCGCTAAAAAATAAGGATATGCAGAAACGTCTTATCATCGTTTTTGGATTGATCGTGGCGTACCGCTTAATGGCCCACATCCCCGTGCCGATTGCCGAGCCGGCGCAACTCAAGACGATTATTAACAATCTCGTTGGTTCGAGCGACCTCGGTGGATTTCTAAATCTCCTCTCTGGTGGCGCACTCGCACAGTTTTCGATTGTCCTTGTCGGCATGAGTCCATTTATCACCGCGTCGATTATCACCCAGCTGCTCACCAAGGCAATTCCAAAGCTTGAGGAGCTACACAAAGACGGTGAATCTGGCCGTCGTCGCATCAACCAATGGACGCGCATCATTGCCGTACCGCTCGCTATCGTCCAATCAATCGCGTTCATCTACATCTTGCGTCAGTCCGTCCTCGCTGGCAATACCGCAGGCGCCGCGGCTTCAACGCCTCTCGAATGGATCGTCGCCGTCACAGCCATGACCGCTGGCTCGATTCTGTTGATGTGGATTGGCGAGCTTATGACTGAGCAAGGGATCGGCAACGGCATCTCGCTTGTTATCTTTGCCGGTATTATCAGTCAACTTCCGACAACGCTGGGCAGTATCATCAACTCTCTTTTCGACACGTCAACCGGTAAATTGAGCGTCTTCAACTGGTTTCATCTGCCGGTCAACCCAACGGCCTTTTGGGTCGTACTGGCCATCGCGGCACTTTCGCTGGCGATCCTCTATATGCTTGTCAAGATAAACGAGGCGCAACGTATTATTACAATCAACTACGCCAAGCGCGTCAGCGGGAATAGCACGTACGGCGGCGTCAAGAGTATATTGCCAGTGAAGCTGATAGCCGCTGGCGTGATTCCCGTCATCTTCGCTGTCGCCTTCTTGAGCTTGCCAGCATTCGCGGGCAATGTTCTCAAGGCAACAAACAACCCCGCCTACGCGACGACCGCCGCTAATCTCATCAAGTGGTTTCAGGCTCCGCAAGCGTCGTCCTACTCATCAAATGATCCAACCGTACTGATTTACCCAATCGCGTACTTTGCCCTTGTCATCATCTTTACCTACTTCTACACAGGTATCGTGTTTAACGCTAACGAGATCGCCGAAAACCTCCAGAAACAAGGCGGCTTTATCGAGGGTGTTCGACCAGGCATACAGACGGAGAAGTACTTGTCGCGTACTGTGAATCGCCTCATTCTCTTTGGCTCAATTGCACTTGGCATCATAGCGGTCATGCCGTTTGTCATAGAATACATTTTCGTCAAACTCGGCATTAACGCCTCAAACCTCGCTATCGGCGGCACCGGACTGCTGATTGTGGTGACGGTTGGCCTCGAGACACTACGTCAGCTCAACTCGCGTGCGCTCATGGTCACCTACGACGACTATAAATAGGGAAATTCTACAAAAAGACTTGCGTTTTTGTGAATTATTTCACATAATGTAC
>CAYSQL010000094.1:0-2612 GCA_964433265.1 uncultured Candidatus Saccharibacteria bacterium
TCGGCTAACAGACCTCGCCGATGTTCGCGCCAAGCCTCTCTATGGATCACATAGTCGCTTAATTGACGACGCAATTGAACGCTATGGGACACTCACAGAGAAGCTGCGCTACTACGGTCGCGAGCTAGGTACAGAGCCAGTCCGCGGTGGCCACATGGGATATACCCATGCCACGCACACAACCCCGACCGGACAGCACATTCACACCAAGCGGCACAATCCGGACTTTCATACCGAACCAGACAGGGCTAAGCGATCGCGTCTGTATCTACAAAAAGAAGCCTCCGTCCTCGACCACCTCGCCGCCAACGGCTACGACAGCATCCCGGAGCATGTCGACTATCATAATGGTATGCTAGCGATGGACGCATTCACAATCGATGACGGCTGGAAGTGGCGCCACCCAGAGGATAACGACACGCAAACGCGATACATTAACGATACGCTCACGGCGCTCGATGCCCTCGCTCAAATACCATCCATAGACGACACACCCGATATTACTCCTTCAATCGTTTCTTTTCTCGAGGAAGGATGGGGGACTTTCGATGAAACGTCTCGATACACCATCACAGCGATGCTCCACGACTACGCAGACACAATCGACAACGCCGACTTTGCCGACGCCGCACGCCAGCTCGCCTGCAACCTCGATACGTTACGAAGCAGTGCGCAAAGTATAGACCTCGACCAGCCGACCGTCCTCTGCCATCATGATTTTCGTGAATCAAACTTCGCATGGCATAGCGAACAGGGCGTCAAGATTATCGACTGGAGCTGGGCGGGACTGGGACCGATAAACGCCGACGCGACGACATTCCTTATCGACCTCCATAAACGCGGCGTCGATGTCGCCGGCCACTTTGACCATTTTAATCGCGACCACGCCCTCCTTCTCATGGGATTCTGGCTCGCGCACGGCATTCGTCCAAGTTATGGCGACACCGACGTTCGGTTTCAGCAAATCAACTCCGCCGTCGCCGCGTATGACCTTATCCAGAGGCGCGAGACCGAATCCCAAAGCGATCCTCAATAGCGCCCACGCAGCTTTTACAGTTTCTCGCCAATACCGTACAATAGAGGTTAAGAAAGAAGTAAAGACAAACATGCAGCCAGATAATCAGAATCAGGAAAAGGCCGCTCCACCAGAGCAACCGTTAGACACTACATCCGCAGACAGCCCTATAACACACCCGCCTCAACCGGCCCGAATAGTTCAAGCGGCCAAGCTCGCGCCGCGCAGCAATACTCGCGCCGTCAAGATTGCCGCAGCCGTCATCGTCATTGGCGCCGTAACCACACTCGGCTTTGGTGGCTACCTATTCTTCGGGGAACGGCAGGCCCCTGTCGGCGACCTCGTTCAGGCAACGGTACAGCGAACGGCCTACCTGAGACCGAGAGCGTGGAGCCAAACCTCATCACCTGACGGCAGCAAGATCTATAGCGATGCCGAGAAGGGTGGTAGTAAGGTAGGGTCACTAGTAGGCGTGAGTGAAGGCGAAACAATACTGCAATTAGCAGGCGCAAGCGATAGTGCCTACGCGCAGGTGCGCAAAGAATTAGTTGCCGCAGCATCGGCTAGCACATTAGAGCCCTACTTCGAAAAAAGCGGGGCGCCCTGTAAGGATACGATAAAATTCAGCGCCACGGCCGACACACAAAAGAGCGCAACGACAACCGGCCTGATACTGACGAGCGGCACCTGCACTCGCAACGACGGGCTCTATACAGTCAAAAGTCGAACCGTCATCGGCACGGACGGGCGCGTGCGCCTCATAATGCTCGCCGCGCCAGAAGAGAGCTGGACGAAAAACCAAAAAATGTTCCAGGCAATGCTCGACAGCCTTGGGGTCATCGACACCAATACCCAGGCCTCATAAGTCCCATTTTACTACGCGTCGATTCACAAAACCCACACCAAGTAAAAAGCCGACCACAAGGATCGGCATTTTGCTTGGTGCACTGAAGAGGACTTGAACCTCCACGGCCGCAATGGCCACCAGCCCCTCAAGCTGACGCGTCTACCAATTCCGCCACCAGTGCATAGGTAAAATAAAAGGTACAACATAGTTTAACGTCGTCCCGGACCATACTGTAGTGCAAACGGCGGAATTGATAAACGCTCGGCGTCTACTATTTCCTCGGGCGGTGCTTCGCACACGACCCGCCACCAGTGCATACGAGGATAACTACAGCGATAGATTATAGCGTAGTTACGGCGTCTTGTAAACGGGTGCACGGTGGATCGTCCAGTCGAGGACGTTTGCGTACCGATCCGCCGTACCCGCAAGGCGCGAGCCGTCTACGACCGTTGCGGCACTTTTATTTGCCACGTACTCAACGACTGGCTGGTAGAGGCCAATCGCCGGCGCATCTTCGATCCATTGCCTAGCAAAAAGTTTGTACTTGGCATTGCGAAGCTCCGGTTCCACTCGAGAACGTGCGCTCGCAAGGTTTGTATCTGCTAGTTTATTTGAGTAGTTCGCAAAATTATACCCGGTCTGCCCGATTTGCGACGAGTGCCAGTAGGCATAGACGTCAGGATCGGCGCCAATTGACAGCTCATAGAGCAACACGTCGTAATCTCGTGCCTGCAGCGTCTGCTGAACGAA
>CAYSQL010000095.1:0-2611 GCA_964433265.1 uncultured Candidatus Saccharibacteria bacterium
GTCACGGTTGTTCGGCGGCCGGTATTTCACGATGTTTGTAATGTAAACGTCGCTACGCTCAAGGTTTGCCGCGGCTAACATTTCATTTAGAAATTTGCCCGCCGCACCGACAAAGGGAATCCCCTGCTCGTCTTCTTTTTGCCCGGGTGCTTCGCCAATAAAGACGATATCGGCATTCGCGTTGCCATCGCCCATGACGAGTTGCGTTGCCTGCGCGCGGAGGTCGGGCGTGACATTGGCCGCGATAATCTCCTGCGCCAATTGGTCGAGCTGGTCGCGCTGATTCATGTCTCATATTGTACTGTATTTTTTTCAGTGCATCTCCTATAATCATAGCCATAACCACTTAAGGAGGTCTATGAGAAAGATTTTTGCGGCTCTGCTCGCACTTAGCATCGCTTTGCTGCCAGTCGCGCCGGCGAGCGCGGACAGCATTTTACTAAACGGGCAAAAGCACTACTACACCGTACAGTTGCGGAGCGACAAACGGACAATTGTCTACGCACGCATCATTTTTGAAAATACGAGCGCCGACAAGGACCTATCTAAGTACGAATTCACCCTGCCTAAAGGCGTGACCGCCGAAAATCTATCGGTGCAGCAAATTCTTGCGAAATCGCCCGCTCAAAAAACGTGCAAGACGTACGAAACCATCGACCAATGGCGCATTCGCCTCAACAAGGGTGTATCGAGCCCAACCGGCAGCGCCCCTTATGAACAGTCAAAGCAGTGTCTGGAGTATGCCACCGATACCGTCCATGACCAGGACTTCAACTACGACACGAGCATGTCAAACTCGACGGGATACTACTCGTATAGCTACTATCAGCAACGCGACAACACCTATGACTACGCCGACCTGAGCCAGACACACAGCGGAGGCGACTATACTGTCACCTTGTCCGAAGCTGTCAAACCAAAGAAGCAAGGTTCGGTGCTCATCAGTTTCACGACCAATAATTTTGTCTCTGGTGGGCTGTTCGGGCGCTACTCCTACAACGTACGTACCTTGCTGACGAAACAAATGGTCGATAAAGCAACTGTTGCCGTGAATTTCGATGAGGATATGTACACTCGGGAAGCGAAACAAAAACGCGCCTACGAAAGCCAGTCATCGTCCTCGACCACGAGCCTAGGCGCGACCGCCGACGCGAATTACTCGAGCAAATCAACGGACACGCTCATACAAAGCATTGGCCGAGGCGGGCTATACGTCAAAAGCCAGTCTTCACTGCTGCCCGGTGACACACTGAGCGTCACGGGTATATTCGCGACTAACGAGACAGTCCTTCATGGCACCGCGATTATCACGGGGATCAGCATCATCGCGGTAATTATCGCAGCGATCATCTTCTACCGTTCGTGGCGAAAAAAGCACCCGCGCGTCAAAGCACTGGTCGAAACGGACGGCGAATCGTCAGCAATGAGCTCTGCGACACACCGATTCTTGACACGATTCGTCAGCGAAAACAAATCCGTGCCCTGGCTACGGATCATCCTGACAAGTGTCGCGAGCATCGTCGGAACCGTCGTTATCACTATCATACTCAGCGCGGCGCTCAATAGCTACCAGTCAAACAGCTCATCGTCGACGATGCTCGGCATATTGCCGATGCTCTGCGCGATCGTTGTGGTGTTGTTTAGCGGCATTATCGCCCCGATGCTTGCGATGCTTCGCTATGGCACCAAGGCCACCTACCAATGGTCACTCGTACACGTCACAATTATTGTCGCGCTGTTGCTCATCTTTGGTGGTATCGCGGCCAGCTTGAACTCCTCGCATTCCGTCAATTCCGGCAATGACTACGGCTGCAGCACGACGCGCGGCATCTGCTAATTGATTAGTGAGGGAATAAAAACCGGCGGATCGAGTGAGCCGCCGGTTTTTATTTTGCCTAGGGGTAATCAGTTACTACTGATCGACACCCTTCATCGTGAGGCTCAGGCGGCCTTTTTCGTCAATGCCGCTGAGAAGCACCTTTACGATTTGACCTTCTTTGAGGACGTCGGTGACTTTTTCGACACGCTTGTCGCTGATTTGCGAGATATGGAGCATGCCGTCAGTACCAGGCATGATATTCACGAACGCACCGAAATCTTTGATCGTCACGACTTTGCCGGTGTAGATCTTGCCGACTTCCGGCTCTTCGGTCAGGCTGCGGATCCACTCGAGCGCGCGCTCAATACTCTCGGTGTCTTGGCTGGCGACAGTGATAAGACCATCATCCTTGATGTCGATCATCGCACCGGTCTCGGCGGTAATCTTGTTGATCACTTCCCCGCCCTTGCCGATGACCGCGCCGATTTTGTCAGGGTTGATCATGATTTTTTCGATACGCGGTGCGTACGGACTGAGGTGGTCGCGTGGCGCCTCGAGTGTCTCCAGCATATGCTTGAGGATGAATGCCCGACCGGCTTTTGACTGCTCGATCGCGACCTTGAGGATTTCGACCGGCAGGCCATGGACTTTCATGTCCATCTGCATGGCCGTGACGCCTTTTTCGGTACCCGTGACCTTGAAGTCCATATCGCCAGCGAAATCTTCGGCGTCGGCGATGTCGCTGAGGACGTACGGCGTATCACCGTCCATCATCAGACCCATCGCAATACC
>CAYSQL010000096.1:0-2597 GCA_964433265.1 uncultured Candidatus Saccharibacteria bacterium
TCAAAAACCGGTGCCTCATTGCCGAGCATTTCCGCCAATCCGCAGTTCAACACTGGACTCGGCCCCCCCGGACAGAACTTCTACCAGAAATGTGACAACGATATATCGTGTGGACAATGCACCGCGCTCTCGATGTGGTTCGTCAACGCCAAAACCAACTACACCAGCACCGGAATGGGCTACGGTGGACAGGTCGTCACTTACCTCGCCGAAGGAAACCGGGCCAAAGGCCTGCAGGTCGGCACGACGCCAAAGCCGTACTCTGTATTTTCCTGGAGTACAGGTGGCGGCGGGGCCGGGCATACCGGCGTCGTCGTTGGTGTGCTCAGTGACGAAAGTATCATCGTGATAGAGAATAACTATTCGTCACCACACCAAGTTGACATCGGTAAGCTCACCAAGGCTCAATACACCGCAAAAGGTCCTTCGTTCGCGTATGTAGGAGATAAGCTAAAGTAATGAACAATTCCGCACCAACCGGTCGAAAAATAATCATACTCGGCGTCGTAGGTATGTTTATTATCTTCGCCCTCGTGATCGTCATGGCGGCGATTACTATAAACGACAAAAAAAAGAATACCGTCCAAATCACTAACATCGACAGCTGCTCAAAAAACATGAACGACGCCGTCAAGAAGTCGCTTTTTGAGTCGGTCTTCGTCTACGTCAAGGCGGCGAACGATTTCAACAAAGCACCAACCGATCAATCCTACTCCGCCACTATCCGCGCCAACTCATGTAAGCAAGTGCAGACCTCTGATGGGAAAGATAGGTTTAATCAAACGACAGTTATTGTCGACGTTCCCAAAGCCAAGCAATCATGGGCCGCAAGCTACCACTGGCGAACCATCGACGACACGCGCCCAGAAGACCTCGGCGAAGCGGCGATCACCTGTGTCACGAAAGATCAGCTCATATATGGCGACTTCAACTGCGCGAACGTCCCACTCGTCAAAAAAGCCACGCTCAATGCTATCCTCAGTGTCCTACCGATCATCGTTGCTGAGTACTCAAAAGACTACTCTACCTACACCGAATTCAAAATCACCTCACCAACGTCCAAGAACGGCGTACCGGTGATCAAAATAACCGACACAACCGGCGGTAACAAAGATCGCGCCCTAGCCATCCTCAAGCAAAAAGGCTTCAATCCTGCCGACTATACCGTCGAGTACGAATATGTCCCGATCGTACCCCTAGATACCCCGCCTGTCAACGACTAGCCCTTCGCACTAAAATAAATCCATCAGAGCAGGTGATTACGCCAACTCGACAGTCATCGCGTCGCTTTGAATATCAACCCGGCTAACGCTCGTGATAATAATCTGGTGTCCCGCAAAGGCGCTCTCAACCAGTTCCCGCTGCCGCGAGTCGTCAAGCTCACCAAGCACATCGTCAAGCAATATAATCGGAGCGTGCTTCGTTATTTTTGCGATATAATCCACCTCGATCTGCTTCAGCGCTAGGATAATCGTCCGATTCTCACCCCGCGACGCAATGCTCAGAGCCGGGCGACCATTCATCTGGATATTCATATCATGACGATGTGGGCCTGTTGACGTCGAGCCAAGCAGACGATCACGCCCATATTGCTCATCAAGACTACTTAGTAATTGTTGCGGCGTTACCCGTTCATGACTATATGCCACCGACAGGGTGTCTGAGGTACGTGAAATTGCCTGATAATAGCTCGTCAACGAAGCGTTGATATACTCTACGATCCCGACACGCTCACTAATCACAACCGTACCCAACTCGCTCAGCAGTACATTCCACGAAAACAGCAGGTCGGGTGTACACATAGGAGATTTCAATAGTTTATTGCGCTGCACGAGCGCCCGTTCGTATTTTCGAAGCGTCGCAGAGTAATGGGGATTAATCTGCGCGATGATTGTATCAATATAGCGCCGGCGCCGGGAAGGGGAGCCGGTCAGTAATAATAGATCATCCGGGCTAAAAAGCACGATTGGACGCTTGTACTTCGCGGGCAAACGCGCGTATTCCTTGTCGTCGATAGTGAACCGTTTGCTGACTCGTCCGTCGCTCATCTCGTACGACAACCGACGTAAACCATCGTCGTCGCACAGATCAACCCGAAACCAGCCGGCATTTTCACGCACGAGATCGCGGTCACCCCCCTTGAAGCCGCTGCCGCGATAGAGGCAATAGATCGCCTCAAGAACCGACGTTTTTCCTGCGCCATTCGGCCCGTGAATCAATGTCAGCGACGGCGAAAAGTCAAGGCGGGTCTCCGCGTGATTACGAAAATTGCGCAGCTCCACCGATTCGATCATCAGCTAGCTCTTCAACGGCATAATGATATGGATATAATTCGGCTCTTTGTCGGCGGCCGACAGGACACAGGGCGACAGTTTGCCGCTAAACCGAAAGGCAATTGTGTCAGCATCAATCACCGACAGCGCCTCACTGATATAGCGTGAATTAAGGGTGATTTGCCCACCGCCCGTCACAGTTGCCGCCGCCGCCGAAGTGTTTTCGCCAAGCTCTGAGGCAATCGAGTGAATTGACAGTTGGTTCGTCTCGGCGTCCGCCGTCACCACCACCGAACCGCCCGATTCGCGCGCAAACAGTCCCGA
>CAYSQL010000097.1:0-1285 GCA_964433265.1 uncultured Candidatus Saccharibacteria bacterium
GCCTCGACATCGACCGGGCCGCCTCTCTAGCGCGGGTTGGCGACGAGTTGTGAGTCCTGTATACTGTGGGTGAAATAGGACGCACACATAAAACGCGGCTGTAGCTTCGAGATGGTATGAGTGAAGTAAAGAAACTATCAACAAAAGAAACGCTGCGGGCGCTGGCGCACGTCGCGAAGACGACCTATCGAGCCTCGCCTGGCGCGGTATTTATTAAATTGGCTGGTGCGATGGTGACGGCGCTCGTTCCGTTGGCGGCGGCCTATTTTGCGGCGCAGACAACAACGCTTCTTGCGGCGGCTTTTGCGGGCGACCAGGCCGCTGGAGTGAGGGCGCTATGGTATGTCGTTATTACCGGTGCGCTCGGTGTGCTGACGGGGATTTGGAATAGTGTTCGGGACTATATCAATCAGTTGACATCGTACAAAATCGATGCGGCGACGAGCGATGCCTTGTACGATCAGCTCGTCAGTCTCGAGTACTGGCGCTATGACAGCAAAGAGACAGCGGACATGTTCGATAAAGCGCAGAATTTCTCTCTGTATTTTTCGCGCTTTTTTGATTCGATTGCCAATATGGTAAGTGCGCTCGTGCAGGGAGCGGTCGGCGTGGTAGCGTTGTTTCTCACGAGCTGGTGGATAGGCGCACTTATCATGGCGGCGATTGTTCCGAGCGTGCTTATTCAGTTTAAGCTCGCAAAGATGAGGGCGAAGCACTGGCGCGATAATACTGAGGTGCGTCGCAAGGAAAACGGCATCACATGGAGCTTAATGCAGCCCAAAAACCTCGCTGAGCTTCGTGTCTATAACGCAGCGAAGTATATGCTTGGTGAGCGAGCGAAGTATCGTGACATGGACCGGCTGGAGCGCATTAAGTATGAGCGTGACTATATGGGGCGGCAGCTGGCGGCGGATGCGTTTGAATCGGTCGCCGAGATAACGTCGCTCGTGTCGGTGGCGGTGCAGATCATGAATCATAGTCAGCCGCTTGGTCAATTTATCTTCGTGCAACAGATGATATCGCGGTCGCTTAGTAGTATGCACTCCTTGGCGGGCGAGATTAGTAATAGTAGTACGGATATTGCGACGATGGCTGATTACGAAGCATTTATGCGTTTGCCGCGCACTGATGTGCGGCGAGGAAAAATACCAAGGAATCTCAAAGAAATTGAATTTCGTGATGTATCATTTGCCTACCCTGGCTCAAAAACAATGGTGCTTCGTCATGTAAACTTGCGGATTCCCCTAGGACAGCACATAGCAATCGTTGGCGAGAATGGGGCGGG
>CAYSQL010000097.1:1385-2564 GCA_964433265.1 uncultured Candidatus Saccharibacteria bacterium
CACCGATTCACGACGATTAAAAAAGCGGACGTAGTCTATATGCTAAAGGGTGGGGAGATTGTCGAGCAAGGCACGTCTGATGAGTTGGTTGCGCGGCGCGGTGAATTTTATACGATGTTCGAAAGCCAAATAAAATAGACCGCACCGTTTGAGGTGGGTCTATTTTGTACCGCGGGCTGGAAAATTACCAGCTGCGTTGGCGGAATGAGCCACCGCCGTTGCCGCCGCGATCGTTGCCGCCGAAATCACGACGTGGTCGATCTTCCTTCGGGCGAGCGATGCTGACGGTGATGGCACGACCATCGAGCTCTTTACCGTTGAGTTGGTCAACGGCTTTTTGGTTGTCGTCTTCGTTGTCGAATTCGACGAAACCAAAGCCCTTTGAGCGGCCGCTGTCGCGATCAGTGATCACACGGGCGCTCGAAACGGCGCCGATGGTCTCGAAGAACGCTTTGAGGCTGTCGTCAGACGTCGCGTAGGCGAGGCTGCCGATAAATAGATTTTGCTTAGCCATACTATTCTTTCATCTTTACTAATTTGCTGTCAGGCCGACCACAGTCGACGGAGACCTGAGAAAGAATAGTTGACACCGATCTTTTCATTTTCTCGTACATCTGTTCCTGAACACCCTCAGTTAACCATATAACCGAGAAAAAAACTAGTGCAAAACAAAAAGTCGGATGATTGCAAGTAGAGCGATTCCGGCAAAGATAAAATTGAGGATGGCGGGCTGGCGGTCGCGCTTGATCCACGCCTCGATCGCAACGGCGAGTGACCCGATGAGGGTAGGTGCTTGAAAGGTGAGTCCGGCGTTAATGACACCAAACGACAGCAGGGCATACGCACCCAAAACAAGGATGACGCCAACCCAGCCAAGGATGTCGATAGCGTGTAAATGCTTCATACAGTCATTACTATACCATGCTTGCGCTTTTTTGCTGATGTTATTACAATAGGAGCGTGCTGGTGCGCAAGCGGGGTATCCGTTGCGCTTCAAAACAAACACGAAACAAAACTCGTGCCCCGGGTGGGCGCGCAACAGCAAAAAAGCAATCGTCCCTCTGGAAATGAGGGACGATTTTTTGTATAGTAGGGTGGACGGGGACAAGCTCGGCTGGGGGCCTTCAGCGTAGAAATGCGCACGCTCTATCAGCTGAAGTAGTTTTTCCAGGTCAGTGT
>CAYSQL010000098.1:0-2540 GCA_964433265.1 uncultured Candidatus Saccharibacteria bacterium
ATAGTATAGCGAATCGAGACGCACTCCGCCCATGTACTTATTACCACACCTTAAAGCCCACCCCGCCTTCCACTGCTCGACCAGAATATTACTTACCCGTGTTTTTGCCCGCAGCAGACGTGCGCATAGGCAACTCCCACACAATCAACACTGCCGTCAGTGCAATCAGTCCCGTAAATACAACAAACCACCACCCGTTCGTGCTTTCCAGCGTGCCACCAAAAATCCCCGCATTACCCTCGTAGCCACGGGCATTCAGTATCACCGCTAACAGAAGCCAGGCAAATGCCGTCACAAAAACTGCCAACCGCGACATTACGCGCGCCGGACGCGGTAAACGCATCGAGAACAAAAACGGCAATGCGGCCGCCTCAACAAACGTCAGAAATACCGCCACGCCCAGCCCCGAGAGTCGCAGCCCATACGCACTAATCACATCCGGAAACTTCTCAAAGGTAAACAACTGCATGACGAGAAAGAAAGTGTAGAGTAGCCCAAACGAAAAGCCGCGAAAATACTCGGGTCGTTCGTAAAACTCCGCCGGAAAAATTGCTCGAAAGAATGCCTTCATATTCCTAGTATACCCCGATTGCGCAATCTATTCGTTGTTATTTTTGAAAATGCCCTTGTGCTTATGCGCCGCTCGGTGTATTGTACATATAGCGAAGTTACAAAAACAAAAACACCTAAAAAAACTTGTTTCATCGCTCTACGATATATCCACCACAACATATCTTGCAATATCCCGCTTTTTTGCGGGATATTGATTTTTTCGAGATTTTACACTGCTACATAGGGTGACATGTGCCGCTCAACGGGTAGACCTCGCCATACGCGACACTATCGCGCATTTACGCCTTTTTGCTATGCTCTGCGCGCCACTTGGCGATTTCGCCGTGATTGCCGCTCAATAACACCGACGGCACTTTTCGACCACGCCAGTCCTCTGGGCGTGTGTACTGCGGGAATTCCAGCGTCTCGCCGTCGGCAAAGCTCTCAATCGCCGCGCTTTGCTCGCCACCAAGCACGCCCGGGATAAGCCGCACAACGCTATCAACGATTGTCATCGCCGGCAGTTCCCCACCGGTCAGGACGTAGTCGCCCACACGGATTTCCGCGTCAACCAGTTCCATGATTCGCTCGTCATAGCCTTCGTAACGCCCGCAGATAAAAATATAACCATGTTCCGACTCGCTATACTCCTGCGCCTTTTGCTGCGTCCAGCGCGGCCCTCGTGGCGTCATAAGCAATACTTTTGCCGTCGGGTCATATTCCTTCGCTGCTTGCACGGCATTCCAAAGCGGCTCAATCATCAGCAGCATACCGTCGCCGCCGCCATACGGGGTATCATCAACCTGTCGCCTGGGGCCAAGGCCAAACTCGCGCAGATTCACCGTACGCAGCTCGACCAGCCCGTCTTTTTGCGCCTTCCACATCATAGAAGAGCCAAACACGCCGGCTAGCATTTCCGGAAAGAGAGTAATGACTTGGAACGTTTTCATTCTCTATACACTACCATGTTATCGACGATTTGTCGATGCTGCCGTCACCATGCTAAACTATAAGCAGCATGGAGACAGAAACACAGCAAACGCAGAACTCTTTTTCAGATGAAGAGACGGCGGCGCGCCTTGCCGCAGAGACGAAACAACTGACGATTACGCCAATATCATCTTCTATTCAGATCGAGGGCATATCAGATGAACAAATCGTCGCCCAGCACATGAGCGGCCCCGCCCTGGCCAACACGAGCACCGATACCGAGGCAACGCGTCAAGAACAAGTCGCTACCGCCACCCAATCAATCGATCATCGCTCTGGTGGACATATCCTCGCGATTCTCCTGACGGGAGTCGTGATGCTCGCAGCTGGCGGCGCACTCTACCTACTCGCTTCACCCCACTAGCCCGCGTCTGCTACGGATTGGCCCTCCGCTCATAAGCACCGCGTGCGTATCCTGTCAATCACTTCTATCTTCCATCGCGAGGTAGCACCAAAAAACCCACCATAATCGTGGTGGGTTTTTTAACACATATAAGGCTCTCAAACCTTGAATTTTGGTTTGCTCGCAAGAGCTTTTTTGTTTTGTTTTCTCGCAGTTCAGTGTGGTGGTGAACTGATAATGATTATATATCCAAGTCGTCGAGTTCCGCAAGCTCTTCACGAGACTTTTTTGCGTAACTCGACTCCTTTTCCACAACAACCTCTGGCGAGTTATCCACAACGGCCTCATTATCAGCATCTTCGTCGGTAATCAGGGTCGATTCTTCAGGATTATCATTGTTCACAATCTTCAAATTGTAGCGCGCAGCGTTCTTTGTTCCGAGCGCACGAAGTAACGTCCGCAAGCTCTGGGCGGTCACACCGCGACGACCAATGACGCGGCCCAGGTCCTCTGGATTCACGGTCAACGTCAGTAAGACGCCCTTTTCATCGATAATCCGATCGACGACAACGTCGTCGGGATTGCCGACAAGCGATTTTACGATATATTCTACGAATTGCTGGTCAATAGTTGACATGCCCACAGGTCTCCTTTT
>CAYSQL010000099.1:0-2516 GCA_964433265.1 uncultured Candidatus Saccharibacteria bacterium
TATTATCCTTGCATGCTCTAACCGAGTGTTGTGTGCCACCAACAATCGAAGAGATGTAGACGTTATTGCCTACGGGGACTAGGTCTCCAACTGTCGTGTTGGTTTGGATGGTGTGATTACCGTGCCCTTGGCCGCCTATACAAAATGCAATTGCGTTGTAATAGTAATAGGATCTGATTGAGTCGGTGACTGAAAACGAGTCCGCAGCGGCGGCATATGCGCGGCTATACGGAATAAGGCTAATAATACACGCAGCGGTTGCCATTAGTAATATAAACCTGCGCGGCTGAAAACCTTCCCATTTGCTAGCTAATTGATTCACAATTTACATTAAATCATAAGCGGTGTTGGAATGAAATATATGAATAAAGACCGTAAGTTGACAGTTAGTTCAACTTACGGTCTTATGGCCTAGCCTGATTTGTTTAATCAACCGACCCGATGGCCATATCCTGGTAGTTGACGCTTGAGGCACGCAATTTTCCATCTTGACATACCTGCGCCGTTATCGCGAACATCCCCTTCGTGGGCTCGATGCCGGCCTTACTTCCAGAGCGGGCATAGTAAGTTTCGCTGCGGTTATCGCTCACTTGTAGAACTGCGGTGAAGTGAATTTCTTCGGCTGTTCGTGAAGTCTCTTGCACGTCGGATACGACGCCAGTCGCATGGTACAGTTGTTCGCTTGGGTCATCATGACCCGTACTATGCATTCCAGCTAAGAGGACAACGTCCTGAACGACTGGACGTGTGTCAATAACTTTCTGAGCACCCGCATCTCTATCGGGTGCAAAGTAGGCATCGGAAAGAGTTTGTTGAGTATTCGCCAGTAACTCTCTTCCTTCTGGATAATCTGAGAGATGCAACTGATCGCCAGAGTAGGGGGTGTTTTTCAGGAGATTATCCTCGTAATCAGCGAGAGTCTTTGCGGTTAAACCTGCGTTCGCCCCATCTACGAACACACCGATGAGAAACTTTTTGGCAAATTCCTCCGTAGAAACATCTGCACTGATTGCGAGTTTGTCGGCAGCTGGTAGAGTGTATTTCGCATCAGATTCCCATCCTTTGGCACGGAGCATTTCGGGTGTTTGGTAGGAGCTGTATGTATTGGCATATTGATGGGCGGTTTCCGTCGCACCGGGAGTTTGCTCGGCTGGCGCGGAGGCTGCTGGTTTTGGGACGGCGGTAACTTCTTTTGACGCGCACCCCCCGGCGCTGACTAGGGTAGCTAAGGTTAAGACGGCTGCTGCGGCTCTCTTTTGTAACGTATACGAGTCACGAGATTCACTAGAGGCGCTGTGCTCATGATTTTGTGATCGAGACATTTGGCAATCAATCTCCTTGTCCGCGCTTATGCGGAGCGGTTATGCTTGATGGATCGTATTATAGCAAGAAAATTAAATTTGTCAAGACGGTGGACGGCAGGGGGCGGTCAACTACCATTGCAATTGCGATAGGCCCTCTATGGCCATACACTCTCGATTATGAGCGTAGGGATAGTCGTGATTATTGAAGACATCTCTAGTGCCCTTCATCGTTTGGTGCGCGACCGACAAATTGGTTCATAGCCCTAATTGCGTCGACACTTGGGACGCGACGGTTATTTGGATTATCAAGAATCTGCAAAACCTGACTGCGCATGTAGTGATAGTTTTGGTTAAATGCATTACGAGCGCCATTCGGATCATTTTCGTTGATTTTATTAAATGCCTCTGGGTGATTTTGTGCGTAAATATTGGCAGAAAACAATTTTTTGAGCGAATCTGGATTTGTCGCAGCAAGATCATCGACTTTGAGCCGGCCTTCGGCAATTTCGCGCATTGAGTGGTAATCCCAGCTATCTACTTCGGTAAATCTAGCGTTCAGGACGTCACTGATTGCCTTGTCGTTAACCGCTGGAGCAGATTTATTAAACCCGGATTTGATCATTGCATCGGCGACTGTAGCACGATATTTATAGTTTTCTCTTTCGGAGTGTGGAATTAGGACGTCGTTGGCATCAAATTCCGCCCCAGTCGACTCAATCAGGCGCTTCTTTTGGTTATGCGAGCCAACCGTAAAGAGATGTTCGGCGGCCGCGTCCCGGGTGTAGTCGTCGGTACTATCGAAAGTATGAGTGGTGATCGATCCATCGGCATTCGTGACTGAAACTTGCACATCGTGGCCAGTAGTAAGCTGCTCGATTTTTTCGCCGTCGAGCTTGAAATGCTTCATGAGCTCGAGTTGGGCGGCTGCGTTTTCACCGAAATCTTTGCGATCTTTGGCGATGGCTGTCGCGAGCACCATATCCTCTCGGCCAATGCCTGCGGCGTGTTGCTGTATGGTGCGACCGTCGCTCATGACGCGGTTTTTGAGCATAGCTTCGTTCAGATGTGATTGATAGGCTGTTTCAGCTTGGTGTTTGCGCATTGCCTCAAGCGAAATTGCCTCGGCGGTGTGCGCGGCATGTTGTCCGACGGCGGCTGAGACGCCTGCCGGTGCTTGGCCTGCCTTTGTCTCTTCGTACATCGTGTCGACCT
>CAYSQL010000100.1:0-2492 GCA_964433265.1 uncultured Candidatus Saccharibacteria bacterium
CGAGCTCTTTTGTGCCTTCAGGGAGGAGGTCCACCATGAGGGTCTCTTTTTCGGCAACAACGTATTGCTTGCCACCGACTTTCACGACTGCTTTCATCTATGAGTTCCTTTTAAAATTACGATTCAGTAGTTGATTGTAACAGATAACAGCTTGCTTTTCAAGCCTTACCTAGGACGACCTCATTGGCATAGAGCCAGCTATCAACGGTACCGCCGTCCAAATACCGACCTTTGGCGCGCACCACCTTCATGATTTGCCCATCGAGGATTTTTTGCTCAAACGGTGTAAAAATATAATACTCCCCGCTTTCGCTCGTCGTGTCGACGTAATTTTTGACCGCCATAAGCATTTCATAGTTAAGTGTATATTTGGCGACGTTTTTGACGAATGGATGCGGCAGCGCCTCGGGATGCTCGGTAACGCGAATAAGATTGTCCTTGTTATCCCCCTCGATCGAGCCGTAGCGGCCCGTCACGACATCATCGTCCGGCAATACGGCGCCCAGGATTGCGCTGCCACCCTCGGGCGTACCATCAATCAGGCGGCGCACCTCCGACGAACCATCCTCATTAAAGAAAAAGTCGTCACCCATCACCACGACCACCGACTCGCCCTCGTTCACATACTCAGAAGCGAGCGCAATCGGAACGGCGGTGCCATACTTACCATGACTCGGCTGGACGACAAAGTGGAACTTCACGCCCTTGATTGGCGCGACAAGTCCGAGCATATCCGACTTCCCGTTCCGCTTGAGGTAGTCGTTGAGTGGGATATTACTACGGTAATACTGCTGCAGTTGGCTGCTTTGCTCGCCAACCACGAAAATGATTTCATTGATACCGGCATCGATACAATCCTGCACGTTGTAATCAATAATCGGTCGATTGCCAACTGGCAACATGCACTTCTCAATCGTTTTTGTAATTGGCAGACGGCGCGTGCCCCACCCGGCTACCGGAATAATTGCTTTCGTAATCATAGCGTCTAGTATGAGCTAATCATCCGCAAATTGAAACCACTCAGGGTCATTCGCGAGATCGTCCTCGACCTTATTCCAAAACTTCTCAAGACCCTTAACATCTGGGTCGCCCGTCAGCGTCCAGTCGTTGCCGTGTGTAATATGGTCGCTCTCGATTGATTCAATCAGTTCATCGTGCTCAGCCCCCGGCTCGCTAAGCACCATTGGCTGCGCGCCGTGGGCCGTGTGCGGGAGTGAAAAGTGATGTTTGTGAGGAATTTTTAACATGTTTGTTTGTATCCTTTACCTAACTATATAAGCATAAAAGGTATCATAAGTCAATAGGCGCCGGTCAACTACCAGCGCCTATTACCACATCCGCCCCGAACCAACCTAGCGAGATTTTCGCAGGCTAATCGCGAGAGGCATCTTTTCAATCTTCACCGCTTCGGTGTGCGCATCCGATAGTTTCGCGTCGAGCTCAACCGCCAGCGTCTCGGACGTAATTGTGTCGATATGCTCGTCAATCGCCGCCCGTAGCTCCAGCTCATCAGTATCGAGTCGAAGCACGATGCGATCGTCAATGTTCAGCCCCGCGGCCTTGCGCGCAGACTGAATGTGGCGAATAACCTCGCGCATCATCCCCTCGCGTCGCAGTTCAGCGGTCAGCTCGAGATCAACCTCGACTTTTGCGTCGACAACTGCGCCCTCGAGCTTTGCATTGCGCATGAAATCAATCTTCTTGATATTCACCTCGTCGAGCACCATGTCGCGAATCTCCTGGCGGAAATCATGCGATGATTCAACCTTAGCATAGCGCAGTGGCTGGCGTGTTTTAATGCCACCCTTTGCCCGGATTGACAGGATGTCATTAATAACACCACGCGCCTGCTTCATCTCATCGAGCACGAGCTGGTCGACCGTGTAGTTTGTCGGCCAGCCAAGCAGATGAACCGATTCTTCCCCGCCGCCCAGATTATGATAGAGTTCCTCGGCCAGGAACGGCGTAAACGGCGCCAAGACGACACTCAGCTTCAACAGGACGTAGTGAAGCGTGCGGTATGCGTCCGCCTTATCACCATCATCATCGCTCTTCCAGAATCGACGACGCGAACGACGCACATACCAGTTGCTGGCGTCTTCGATAAATGGCAAAATCGCGCTCATTGCATCGGGCAGATTGTACGCGTCCATATACTTCGTTATGTGTTCGTTGAGCTGGTGCACTCGGCTGACAATCCATTTGTCGAGTGGGTTCGCGAGGTCTTCCGGTGTCATTGAGAACGGTTTTTTTGGATCGAACTCCCAACCATCAACTTCGGCATACATCGTGAAGAAATCGTACATATTCCAGATCATGCTGAGTTTTCGTGCGATGTCGCTAACATCTTTGTCTTGCAGGGCAAAATCTTCGCCGTTAAGCAATGGGCTCGACAATAGCAGAAAACGCAAGCTGTCAGCACTAAACGCATCCATCAGTTCGTTTGGATCGGTAAAGTTGCCGTAGCTTTTGCTCATCTTGCGGCCGTCATT
>CAYSQL010000101.1:0-2490 GCA_964433265.1 uncultured Candidatus Saccharibacteria bacterium
CTATATAATACCGTTCATGCCTATGCGAGACCTTTTTTGGCCGGGCTGGAAAAACTTTGCAAGCTACAGTATACTTATCTCTATGTCGGGGTGTGGCGCAGCTTGGTAGCGCGCACCGTTCGGGACGGTGAGGTCGTCCGTTCAAATCGGATCACCCCGACCAGATGGTCCATGTTGGAACGAACGACCTCAGAATGAGGTCCGAGGTCCGACAGGACCAGCGATGAAGTATTCGGAAGGACGTCCCCATCAGGGCGTCCTTCTTTCATGTCCTGAATTACAGTCAACAGACGAATTCGCTCAGCCGTGACCAATTCGGCATCAAGGGCCGCTCTCGGGTCTAAAAACGGGAATACTCCGCCATGCTAGCATTATCCCGCCATCAGTCTATACTAGAAACATGAAGGTCCACTCCCAGCGTCGTAGGTTAGCTCTCGTCGGCAATTTTTTCAACAACCATCACCGTACCGCGGCACTGCTGATTTGCCTATCGCTCGGGACGCTTGCGATGTGTCTTGTCGCGTATTTTGACTGGCAGGAACGCAATTTTGAAGCAGATTTAGCCGCCAAACAAGCCAAGCAAGACACGCTCATCAAGGCGGACCTCGAAAAAACAAAAAAACAGCGCCTCGCCACCGCCCTCGCAGCCGAGCAAGCCGCAAAGGAAAACTCCAACGATATACTCACGCAAATGAAAGGCGCCACCACGTCACAAACCGATACGACGCAGTGCGGAGTGTCCGACTCTGCATCCCTCACTGTGATCATTAACAAAAAACATTGTTTCAGTCCGACTTCTTACGCCCCCAGCAACCTCACTTCAGTCGATGGCCATCTCATGCGCGATGACGCCGCAGCAGCCATGACCCTCATGCAGGCTGACGCCGCGGCCAATAACGCAGCGTTTACCATTTTTAGCGGCTATCGCTCCTACAGCGACCAAGTCATTACTTACAATAGCATTGCCGCCGCTAACGGCGTAGGCGTTGCAGACACGATGAGCGCACGCCCAGGATACAGCGAACACCAAACCGGCCTCGCCGCCGACCTAGAGACACCCGGTTGCGCGCTCGATTGTTTCGAAACCACGAAAGCCTACGCCTGGCTGACAACACACGCCGCAAGCTACGGCTTCATTCAGCGCTACCCAAGCGATATGACCCCTATCACTGGCTACGCCACCGAGCCATGGCACTGGCGATACATTGGCAAAAAAGTCGCGCTCGACATCAAGGCGAAGGGCCTACTCACGCTCGAGGAATATTTCGGCATTAGCGGCGGCGACTACAATTAGGGTCGTTTTCACGGGCGCTTTTTCACCACGATTTTTGCCAATTACCAGAGTTGACGTCGCACCCAATAGGCGCGGTACAATAGATACAGGTCATGGTAGTACTTCGGGCAACCGATTTCCACCGCCAGACCGTACATAATGACACTGAGTTTGGCATGCGCCATGCTCCACGAATCGCTACTTCAGGCATAACGGGACACGTATCGGACGGAATACGCGCATCGGCCTCGTAGTTCATACTCACCACTCCGTTCATGACAAAAACCTAATCATAGGAGAGTATGCTATGAACCAAACCATTAACATTCCAGTATCCGTAACCGCCCTCAGCTTTGGCCGCGACATGCGCGCGACACCGAAGCGCATGGAGTGGGCAGGCCGCGTCTACGATTTTATCGACCGCGGCATCCACGTCCGCTCCCGCAGGGGCGAGCAGGTGATCGACACCGTCACCTGCAGCGATGGCAATCAGAACTTTTGCCTTCGCAGTCACGGTGCCCAGTGGATACTCGTCGGTATCTACTGACAAACGGAAAATACCACCCCGCAAAAAAGGGTGGTATTTTTTATGGGCAAGAAAAGGGGCCGCGCCCGGATAAGACCAGGTACGGCCCGTATCGTCGCGTACGTACGCGACCCCTTTCCCCCGACTCATCGCATAGCTTCCTGTCGCGCCAAATGGCTCGGATCCTCGTCGGCTTTACCCTCGTACATCAGCGCCCAGATGAGCATGATGGTCGAGGTGACAGAGATCAGAACGCGCATAGCCATGATGGGATAGTCCATCATCGTCACGACTAGCCAGACGGCCGCGAGAAGCGCCGCGAGGGAGACAATCCTACCCTTTGCCAGACGAACAACGACGCCGAGACGCACGATCGCTACCAGCACAAGATACAGCAAAAAGCTAATAACAAGATGCGTCAGCAGAAAATGCGCGCCAAGCGTCGTCGCGACGATAACCCCGAGGGTGACAGTGGCGACAATGAGCGTAAACATGATAGTTCTCTTTTCGTGAGCAGATGGGGAAGGACTCGAATTCTCACATCAACGATGTTTCATCCGATTATTTATATATTACCATACTATAGCTTTTATGTCAATGTTCTGCTAGACAATCGCACTTCCGTCTGCTATAATCACCCCATAACAATTCAATGTTGGGAGGCGAGATCCGCCGCTTGTACCACAGAAAG
>CAYSQL010000102.1:0-2421 GCA_964433265.1 uncultured Candidatus Saccharibacteria bacterium
CCATACCGATCGGCCTCATTACCCTCCATAACGACTTACGCGATGGCGTCCCGACCACTATCAAATATCTGCAGGACCGCGACGTCAGTGTCCGCGTCATCAGCGGCGACAATCCAAAAACCGTTATCTACATCGCAAAGCTTGCCGGCATCAGCCATCCGGAGCGGATGATTACCGGAGCAGAGCTCGCGAAACTCACGCCGAAACGATGGGACAAAACAGTCCTTGCTACGACTATTTTTGCCCGTGTCCTACCCGAACAAAAAGAACGGATCATCGCCACCTTTCAGCAGCATAAACTCTATACCGGTATGGTTGGTGATGGCGTCAATGATGCGCTCGCGCTCAAAAAATCTGACCTCGGCATTGCCATGTTTAGCGGCGCCAATGCCAGCCGGCGCGTGTCCGACTTGATCCTGCTGGACAATTCGTTCAATTCCCTGCCCATCGGCATGCGCCTTGGCAATCGCATTATGCTAGCGATCGAGGTAATTGCCATCCTCTTCTTTCACAAGATCATGTACGGCGTGTTCACTCTGCTTGCCACGATTCTCTTAATCGAGCCCTATCCGTTTGCGCCGCGCCACAACACCTTCATGAACGTCTTCATGGTGACGCTACCGACCATCATGCTCACTCTTTTCCCACCGCAACCACGTGTGCGCGTCAACCCAAAGGACTTTTGGCGTAATACTTTGCTGCCGACAATCCCGCTCGCTATCATTTCCGGCATCACCGTGACGCTCACCTATGTCTATACACTCCGCATCCTTCACCTGTCCCACCTCTCTGCCGGTACCGTCAGTGTCGTCGTCGCAACCGTCATGGGCGTCAATATGGTATTTCGTTCCCTGCAGATGTTGGCGGTCGTCGCGACAAAAACTCTTTATATCGCCCGTTTCCTCTATATCCTTGCAGCGCTTATCATTGCCAGCCTGAGCTTTGGTTTTGCATTTTCGCGTGATTTCTTTGACTTTACGCGCCCGACACCAAGCCAGTTTGTACACGCTTGGCCGGTTGCGCTCCTTATTTTTGTGGCAATCGCACTACAATCCACATGGGCAGCGTATGTCCAAAAAAGACTCATTGCAACAACGCGTATGTAGGTAATCAGGCACCCGTCTACGGATTGGAACAAAGCGGATACGAACTATAGTATGACATGCTGATTCCTACGCCCGTTTTACAGCTCGGTTTTGATTCGTAAAATATCAGCATCGTGTACGTTGTTGTGCCGCCGTTATTATAGAACATAGACCAATTCCCCTTGACCGGCGCCGGAACAGGCAGTGTGCTTACATACGCCGGAGAGAGATAGGACGCAAGATCAGCCGCGTGACAGTCTGCATTCACATTGGCGCAAGGCGTCGGATAGCCTCCTGTATCCATCTTATACAGCTCGAGAGCCGTTTTTATCGTCGACACAGCCGCGTCGCGCTGCGCATCGCGAGCTCGCGCCTGTGCGCCGCTGAACGCCACCACTGTTATCGACGCAAGAATCGAAATCACTACTATGACAGTAAGCAGCTCGACAATGGTGAATCCGCTTGCGTTTTTTCTCATAGTTACTATAGTACCGTAAACGAGCACTTAGATAAACACAAATAAAAAATCGAGAAGAATCTCGATTTTTTATTTTGGTGGGTCTTACAGGGCTTGAACCTGTGACCTCACGAATGTGAATCGTGCGCTCTAGCCAACTGAGCTAAAGACCCAAAAATGGTGGAGCATAGGAGATTCGAACTCCTCACCTCTTCCATGCCATGGAAGCGCTCTACCAAATGAGCTAATGCCCCTCGCTATACTCGGGACACAGCATTTGGTAGAGCGCAGCGCTATATTTATGGCTGAAGACTCGCAAATGAGCTAATGTCCCTCATTTTTCCCGCTTCGTTATTATAACCCCTAGAGTGGCTTTTGGACAATGAGTTCGATGATATGCGAATGTTTTGTGCCACCGACCGCCATGGCCGTCTCTCGCTCCCATTCGTCGCACAAAATAATTTTCATATCGTCAAACGCGGCACGAATTTCGTCGATAGCAACAAATGACTTCGACGGGTCATCCGCCCACTCGTCTCGTTTACCGGAAAAATTCGCGCAAAGCACGCCGCCTGGAGCCATCGACGCCTTCAGGCTCTCAATGACGCGCCAAAACGTCTCAGGCGGATTAAACGTCAGCGCAGAAGACGCAACGATAATCCCATAGTGGTCGACTGGGTATGTGTATTCGTCATACGCTTGGTTATACGCATGGACGAGCGAGTCGTTCAGACGCGTCACTTCATCGACAAGCAGCGGCGAGCTATCGAGCGCATCAACCTGGAACGAATGCGCTCGCAAATACCGCGTGTTTCTTAATGCCCCAGCACCAACGTCAAGCGCGACACGGCTATCGCCCGTACAACATTCAATTGCTTG
>CAYSQL010000103.1:0-2348 GCA_964433265.1 uncultured Candidatus Saccharibacteria bacterium
TTTCGCTGCTCAAGAACGCCAATATGAAATCCGCCGAGGACAAGCGCCAGCTGATCGCCGCGCGCAACAGCAATATCGATATTGAGAACTTCGTCGACAACATGGAAGATTTCAAGGAGCGCTGGGGTAATAACATGAAAAACGCCGCCAAAAAACACTCCGAAGCTATCGAGCAAATCGACAAAGCAATCAAAGACCTGCAAAAAGTTCGCGACGCGCTGACATTGTCCGACAAGCACCTCTTGGCTGCCGAAAACCGAATGGACGACCTGACTATTCGGCGCCTGACGAAAAATGCGCCAAGCGTGGCGGCGCGGTTTGAGGAGCTGAGAGAGCAGTAGTCGCGACAAATAGCGTGCGGCGGGGTATACTAGCCGCAATGGCAAGTATCAAAGATCGACGTAAAGATTTGCGACCGCGCGAGAAGCTAGCGGCGAAGGGTGCGGCGAGCCTCAGCGACTATGAACTCCTGATGGCGATTATCGGGAGTGGCAACGCGCAGGCGGATGTGACGAAAATTGCGCGCGACGTGCGCAAGATTATCACAGAGAAAGGTAGTGAGCTTACCTACGAAGATCTGCTGTCGATAAAAAGCCTCGGTCCGGCTAAAGCGACGCAAATCATGGCGGGTTTTGAGCTATGGCGACGGCAATTTGAAGTGCCTGAGCGGCCGATTATCGACTCGCCCGAAAAAGCCGTCAAACAGCTTGCTGACATCCGCGACAAAAAGCAGGAATATTTTGTCTGCCTAACGCTCGACGGCGCAAATCGCCTCATCGCCAAGCGCGTCATCACCATCGGCACGCTCACGAGCAGTCTCGTTCATCCGCGCGAAGTCTTCGCCGATGCGATTACTGATCGTGCTGCGTCAATAATTATCGCGCACAACCACCCGAGCGGCTCGCTGACGCCATCGACCGCCGACCTCGATGTCACCGAACGGCTCAAACAATCCGCGCAACTTCTCGGCCTCAACCTCATCGACCACATCATCGTCACACACGAAAGCCACGCAACTATACGTGAATAGAGGCAATAAATAGCCGCCTATTCACGCAAAGTATGCTCGATGTTAAATACATATACAACGAAATGTTATGAAATCTTGTAAAGTCATTAATATTTTAACAGATGTAGAGTGTGTAGAAATGTTATGAAATATTGACGATAAGAAAGTTTTTGTTACAATAAACATATGCAACCAATCAAAACAATTAACCCATCGTTTGACTCTCCTCTAGTTAGTCAAATATTTGCACTCGAGAAGATTAGATACACTCGACTCGGTGGCACGACTCCGCCATGGCTCTTCTATGATCTAAAGGAAATCATGCATATCCTCGAAAGCGTCGCGTCTGCTCGTATAGAAGGCAATCGCACTACAGTCGTAGGTGCGGCGATTGATTCACTTGAGTCGGATCGACCGGCAGAGAATGAAGACTTCCAAGAACTGCGCAATATACGCAAGGCGATAGAGTTCGTTGAGGATACGGTTGGCGGTACTGGTGGGCAGCCAATTACACCCAGTCTTATTCGAGAGCTTCAAAAAATCATTACGCATGGTCTCAAGAGAGATGGTAGTAAAACTCCAGGTGCTTGGAGGTCGGAGTCGGTCAAGATAGTCAACAGCAGGCATACACCGCCCGAACACATCGAAGTTCCAGTGCTCATGCAGGATCTGTGCGACTATATCCAGGGTGACAACGATAGCAAACTTGATATCATCAAAATCGCCACCGTTCACCATCGTTTCGCCGCCATTCACCCGTTCGACAACGGCAACGGTCGCACGGCGCGTCTTGTAACATACGCTATGCTCGTGCAGATGAAGTTTATCGATAAATCAAAGCGCACTGTGCTTAATCCATCTGCAATCTTCTGTATAGATAGGCAGAGATACTATGACATGCTTGAAAAGGCCGATAGCTTTAGTGAAAAAGGTCTTGAGGCATGGTGTCTGTATGTTGCAGAGGGTATCGCTTCAGAGATGGATCGCATCAATCGACTACTCGATCGTGACTACGCTATAGAGCATATCATCGAGCCCGCACTCAAAAATGCCCTAGATAGCAAATTCATATCAAAAGACGAGTACGAAATCCTTAAGATAGCCATGCGCGAAGACATCATCCAGGCGCAAAATATCAAACATCTCTTTGGCCCAACGCCATCCGACGCCGTGCGGGCGTCTAGGGTGCTTGCCAACATGAAAGAAAAAAAGCTGCTCATGGTACACCCTGCCTATCAAAAAAAATACGTCATGCGCTTTGCGAACAACTACCTACTGCACGATGTACTCAATGCCATGGACCGCAATGGATTGTTAGTGGTTGAGAACGAGGAGAAAA
>CAYSQL010000104.1:0-2345 GCA_964433265.1 uncultured Candidatus Saccharibacteria bacterium
GCGACAAGCACGACGAGACCAGTGCCGATAAGAAATAGTTTCTTGCGTAGTGTCGTGAAGTTTGGCACCTTCGCCTTCTTGTCGCGCGGTGCACGCGCACCAGCAGCCGCCGCAGTCGCCTCCGATGGGCTAGCTGTTTGCTGGTGAGCATCCTCCTCTTCCACGAGTGCGCTCATTGCCGCGTCGAGGCCTTTTTTGGCCGGAGCCAGCGCATCGCCGGCTTTCTCGGCAATTTTCGCATGATCACCGACCGGCAACGTTGCGCCATCAATCACATCCTCGCCGTCATCAACCGCAAGCGCAGGAATCTCTGCCATCTCGGGACGCGACTGGAGATTTTTCGCTGTTAAAATCCCCGCCGAAGAAGCCAGTGCTACTAGCGCCTGGTTATTGCTAATCACTACCAAGTGCTTCCCGGCATGTTCAGCTGCACGATGGACGAGTTTTAGATTAACGGCGCTCTGAATCGCGCCAATACGCTTCGGCGGTACAAGTGCAACGATTTTGCTCTCGGCATGCTTTACCTTACCGATAATCGCGGTGATATCGTCGTCGACATCGAGATAGACTACATCTTTTTGCATGTTTATATTCGCAGCATCCGATTAATTTTATCTTTCAGTGAATCTGCGTCACTAACACCTATCATTGTATCATAGCCGACCCTCAAGAGTCCCATTGCCGTGATGAATGTATGGTCGCTCGCCTTGCCGGTCGTGTCAGTGATCCCAAGCACATCTGACGGCTTGATACGTTGGACAGTTGGGCGTTTCGTAAATGGCAGCTCCTTATACCAATCGCGCGTTTCAAGCGATTCAACCAATTTTGCTAAGCTTGCACCGCCGCCACAAAGTAGAATTCGATTCGGGAGGTGGTCTACCGACTCAAACTCGCTTAGAGCCAGTTCAACTCCTGCCACCCATACATCAAGCGTCTTGTCGACGGCCGCTTCAACCTCTTTCTTAACGCTTGCCTTAACATTTTCGTTATCGATATTCACCTTGAGTTTTTCCGCATCACCATAGCTGACATTCATCTCGCTCGCGATGGTATTCGTAAAGCTGCGGCCACCGATACCAAACATCTTCGTGCCCTCAACGCCGCCATCGTTGACGACGGCAATGTCGGTCGTGCCACCACCAATGTCCGCCAAGATCGCCGTAAACGTACTGCTCGCATCGGTCCCGAGAACACTCCGGCTGACCGCAAACGGTTCGGCGGCGATAGCGATCAGCTCAAGCGCCAACTCATCCGCCACGCGTTCGATGGCGCCAATGTGTACCATCGGCGCAAAAGCAGTGTAGATTTGCACCGCGACGTCCTTGCCCTGGAAGCCGATTGGATTCGCAATCTTGTAGCCATCGATGTGAATACTGACGAGTGCCGAGTTGACAAGTTTAACCTCGACTTCTTCATTGCCCGTTTCGAGCGCGATTTGTTTTTGCGCCTTTGTCGCGGCGCGATCCTGCACTTTCTCGATGATAAATTCCATCTCTGCCTCGTCGAGCGGTCGATCTGGTTGTGGACGACGGTAGCGAATCGTATTCGTCACGCCTTTTACGAGCTCACCAGCAATACCAATCACCGCGCGTTTTGCCTGCAATCCCGCCTGCTCTTCTGCCTGACCAAGCGCGTCCTCGCAGGCGCGTACCACACCACCAATATCCGCAATGGCGCCGGAGTGCATATTACTCAACTCCTGATGGGTGCGTCCAACGCCAACGATTTCGATATCATCGTCCTTCACGTGCGCGACCAATGCTTTGGCGTATTCCGTACCAATATCGAGGCCGACGATATAATCGTCCCCCTCTGAGCGTGCTGTTCTGTGCAAAAGCTTATCGAAAACCATAGATACTATTAGTATACATCAAAAGCAATAGCGGTAAAATTTATTACGTTTCGCAAGTGCATGACGGCACGAAAGGCGCCAGAAGCCATCCAGCGCCTTTTCAACAGGTCGGCAATTATATCTACCGCAACACAGCCTTGATGCGTCGGATACCCGCGCTCGAGGCTTCTTCTTTGGTAATCGCAAAGCGTTTACCATCTTCGGAGAGCTGCGCCGTATGATCAACATGTGGACCGCCACAAACTTCAAAACTCACGATATGGTCACCTTCGCCGATTTGGTAGACCTTCACTTCGTCGCCGTAGCGTTCGCCAAATGCGCCGATTGCTCCCTTGTCAAGTGCCTCTTTGGTTGGATAGACTTTGTAACTCACGGGCAGGTCTTCGTCAATCCATTGGTTAATCTGGTCTTCGATTGCCTGTTTTTCCTCGGGCGTTAGCTTGTCGTGGTTAAAATCGAAGCGCAGGCGTTCGCTCGTAATATTGCTGCCATG
>CAYSQL010000105.1:0-2238 GCA_964433265.1 uncultured Candidatus Saccharibacteria bacterium
ATGTTCGCCCTGAAGTTGCTCGCCTGAGAGTTTGAGTAGAATTCGTTTATGCATGATTTCAGTATACATGACAGACGCCCCTCTCGACGCGTGCGCGCCCTGTATAACCTAAAAATGAACAGCGCCCAGCCCCGCGAAGGGGACTGGGCGCACGTTCAGGGGCGCACAGACTGTGGTTCAAACAAGCGGTCGCGTGTAAATGCGGTGGCCCATTCTTCCCCTAGACGTACTCGGGCTTGAATTGCGCTTGCCGACATACCGATACAGCTTCGTCTGCGCTTCATAGACAAACGTCACGCGCAGGCTGTCGTCGGCGGCAACGATGGTGAGATTGGCGCCATCGGTCTCGATTCGGAAGCCGGCCTTGAACTCGTCGAACACAAGGTTTTTGAGTTTCAGGTACTTACATTCCTTGTCCGGAACTAGGGCTCCGACCGCGAACTTCAACGGCCTCCCAGCGAAATCGCCCAGCGCCGCGCCTTCAAAACGCACAGGCCCCTGATGCCGACGCTGCCTCGACTTCGGTGTCTTGCGAATCTGATCAAGCAGCGCCACGAGTGCCGCGCCATCGTAAGCCTCGGTGCCATCCTCGTCAGAGTCGGCGACAATAATACGTCGTTGCCGCGCTAGGTAGCCCTTCTTCCGAACACTCAAGTCGTAAAGCTCCTCGGCCGTGGGGCATTGCTTGTCCGACGGATCGATGTCATCAGCGATACGCCAATGAGTCGACATATACGTACTCCTTTTTTGTAGGTACACCTCTGAACAATTAACTATTATACAATAGAAATAACTTTTCTGCAGGATAGCGCACAAAATGGGAAACCACCCGACAGCATATCGTCGGGCGGTTGCCACATCGAGGACTCCTAGGACGCTAGCGGCTTGGTCGACCGTGATCGTGATGCCGTTTGCACAAACTGAACGCCACCGTCGATCATGAAAGTCACCTGACCGACCGTACCGTCTAGCAATATGCAATCACTGATATACTCTCGGCGAGTGCTCGGCTTTTCTCGCCCATGACCCTGACTCGGCGGAGGGAGGTGCACATTCAAGATCGCGCCCTTCTTGAAACCCAGCGATCCCACTAGCTCCTCAGTCTCAACTGGCATACCATCCGTCCTACTGCCATCCTCGCCGAAGCAGATCTGTTTCGTCGTCGTGACGCGCACGACAGCGAGGGACATATCATGAGGCAGTGCGACGGTGGCCCAAAGCTTGGCCCCTCCATCTGCCCGTTTTGCACGAACCCGCAACTTGTCAAACTCTCGCTGGCTACTCGCCTCGAGACGCAATTTGCTCGACTTCGTCGTTTGAACCCTCGGATAACCCGCGCTTGCGGGAGTCTTTTTTCGTGGTCCCGCCATGACTCTTCCTTATCTCTCGATGCGGACTCTTTCTTTATACTATGTTTTGTCCGACGACACAACGTACGCTACACTAGTGGTATGAAGTTATTTTCTTGGAACGTCAACGGTATTCGTGCCGTATTGAATAAGGGCGCATTACAACAACTAATTACCGAGCACGACCCGGATATTTTGTGCCTGCAAGAGACCAAGGCCGAACGTGGGCAAGTAGAGATTGATTTTCCGCAATATACCGAACATTTCTTTAGCGCCGCCAAAAAAGGCTACAGCGGCACGGCAATTTTTAGCAAGACACCAGCGCTACAATACGTCGACGGCTTTCCAGATGATATCATTGCAAAGTTTGGGGTGACGGGGGACGACTACGGCGACCCAAACCTCGAGGGACGCGTCATCGCCGCCGAGTTCGACGATTTTTGGGTCGTCACCGTCTACACACCAAATTCAAAAAGAGACCTCAGCCGGCTCGATTTGCGCTATAAACATTGGGACCCGGCGTTCCTAGCCTACATGAAACGACTCGAGGAGACGAAACCCGTACTCTTTTGCGGCGATTTCAACGTCGCACACGCCGAAATCGACCTGGCGAATCCAAAGGCGAACGTCGGCAAGCACGGCTTCACCAACGAAGAGCGCGAACGGTTTGGTGATTTTCTGGACGCTGGTTTTATCGACACCTTTCGCACACTTCACCCCGATGTCGCCGACGCTTACACCTGGTGGACCCATTGGGCAAATGCCCGCGCCCGCAACGTCGGCTGGCGCATCGACTACTGGCTCGCAAGCGCATCGATCGCAAATCGCGTCACCGAGGCACGTATCCACCCGGACGTCTTGGGAAGCGACCATTGCCCGGTGAGTATCG
>CAYSQL010000106.1:0-2084 GCA_964433265.1 uncultured Candidatus Saccharibacteria bacterium
GGCTGGTGTATGCCGTGCCGCGCCATGGCGCCGGCGCTGGTGGCGATTTCTGAGAAAGACGCGGAGGTCGACATCGTGAAAGTCGATATTGAGGAGACGCAGGAAAACGGCATGCTGGCTGGCCAGTACGGTGTACGGAGTATCCCGAACATGCAGCTGTTTAAGGATGGCAAAGTTGTCGAGCATTTCATCGGAGTGACGCCGCAGAATGTGATCGCTGACGCGCTCAATAAGCACAAGTAGACTATACTAGAGAGTGTGAATAGCGCGCTCAAAGAGAAGTTGAAAACGCTGCCCGTCTCGCCTGGGGTGTATTTTCATAAGTCAAAAACCGGCGAGATTATTTACGTTGGCAAGGCGGCGGTGCTGAAGAATCGGGTCCGGCAGTATTTCCAGAGCAAAAAAGATTTCGATGCCAAGACGCTCGCGCTCGTCGAGGAAATCGATGACACGGAATGGCTCGAGACGGAGAGCGAAATCGATGCGCTGTTTCTTGAAAGTGAAATGATCAAGCGCTATATGCCACGCTTCAACGTGCTGTTGCGCGACGACAAATCGCAAACGTTTGTCCGGATTGATATGAAAAGCGAGTGGCCGACAGTTGGATTTACGCGCAATCCGGCTGATGATGGCGCGAGTTACTACGGTCCGTTTTATAACGGCTACGCAGTCAAAAAAGCCCTGCGGTATCTGCGCAAGGTTTTTCCGTATTATGTCAAGGCACCGACGGGCAGGGTGGATTTTGATACACACCTGGGGCTTAATCCGCGACCAGATATGACGAGCATTGAGTATAAGGCGTCGCTACGCAAACTGATCAAATATATCGAGGGTGGCCGCGCGAAATTGATGATTGAGCTGGAGCGCGATATGAAACGGGCAGCTCGGGCGCAGCAATTTGAGCAGGCGGCGATGCTCCGCAACCGGTTGTCCTACCTAAAGGAATTGCAACGGCGGATTATGTTTGGCGACAAAGAATTCCTAGATATCTCCAAGGATCGAGCGTTGAGTGATTTGACGGATCTGCTGGGACTCAAAAAAGCGCCGGCACGCATCGAAGGGTATGATATCTCGCATATGAGCGGCACGAATGTCGTGGCAAGCATGGTGGTGTTTAGCAATGGTGTGAGCGATCGGGGCGAATATCGCAAATTTAAGATGACGTCGCAAAAAAATGATGATTATGCCAATATGTACGAGACGCTTTTTAGGCGCTTTAGCGAAAAGAACAGAAAAGCGTGGGGCACACCGGATTTTGTTTTGATTGATGGCGGCAAGGGACAACTGATGGCGGCAATCGAGGCGATGGCGGCGCGGGGCGTGGCGGTACCAGTTGTGGGCATCGCTAAGCGGGAAGAGGAGATTATCGTCCATCCGACAGGCTCACAAATATCGCCAGAGGTGCTCGAGAAACTGCTGCATGACCAGCCGGAGGGTATGTTTGTGACGACGGATGGCGGGTATTTTGTGTTGAACTTGCATCCGGGCCAGCGCAACGCGTCGTCGCACTCTAAGAACCTGCGCGGTGGATCGATGACGAACCAGCACGCTGATATCACGAAATTGTTCCAGCGGGTGCGCGATGAATCGCACCGTTTCGCCGTGAGCTATCATACGGTGCTGAAGCGCAAGGCCCAGACAAAGAGTGCGCTCGAGGAGATTCCTGGCATTGGTCCGGCGACGCGTAAGAAATTGCTTCGTGCTTTTGGTAGCGCGCGAGGAGTTGCACAGGCGGATGAGGCAGCACTAGCAGTAGTTGTGGGCGCAGATAGGGCAAAGCGGCTCTTTGCGGCGTTTCACACAGCCGCGTAATGCATATGTTATAGTAGAGCTATGAAACGTCGCCGTGGATTTACGCTCGTTGAGCTGATGGTTGTGATTTCTGTGATTGCCATTCTGGCGGGTGTCGTTGTCTTTGCATTCGGTTCATGGCGTAGTAGTACGGCCAAGACAGAGGTGAAGAATGATTTGACGTCGGCAGTTGCAAAAGTGAAGGATTATAGGAATTGGAATAATGGCTATCCGGCCGACCAGACAGCATTCAACACTGTCTACCAGGTGTCGGGCCAGCTGACAATGACCTA
>CAYSQL010000107.1:0-2073 GCA_964433265.1 uncultured Candidatus Saccharibacteria bacterium
CCTCCGTTACGAGAAATACAGTTTCATAATTGCCCGCGCTACCGCATCGGAATCGTGGCGAATCAGCGTCCGCGACGCCGCAATTGGGTCGGACGACGAGCTGTTGTAGGCCACGAAATTGCCCGACAGAAAACTACCACCCTTTGCCGTATAATGTTGCGCCTTGAGTACCGCTTTGTCGAACCCGATCGGCTGCTCGCCTTCTTTGGCGTATTTTTCGATCAGCTCCGCAGAAGGCACTTCTTCGTTATAGAGAACGTAATCGAGCGTGAAATTGCCAAATCGTTCGATTTCCGCCGCAAAATCGTTCACTTTGAATCCGTTAGTCTGGCCCGGTTTTGTCACGAGATTCGAGACATAGACTTTTTTGGCTTTTGTCGCGTTCAGCGCCTCAGACATGCCAGGTACGACCAGCGCAGGCGCTAGCGAGCCGTAGAGGTTGCCCGGTGCGATTACGACGATATCCGCCCTTTCGATCGCTTCTTTTGCCGCCGGGTTGACTGTTGGTGTCGGGTCAAGCCAGACGTTCGGGCGTGAGCCATCGGCAAATTGCATGTGCGCGATCTTGAACTCACCGTGCGTTTCTCCGCCGCCCGGCTCCTCGATAACCAACGTAACCGGGTCAAGTGTCACCGGTTCGACACGACCAATGATATTAAGTACACGGCTCGCTTCCTCGACCGCATCGGCGAAACTGCCGGTCATTTTTTCGAGCGCCGCCATGAATAAATTGCCAAACGCATGCCCCGTCAGCACGCCGTCTTCGAACCGATAATTAAAGAGGTCGCGCGTTCGGGGTGACTCGCTAAGTGCCACGAGACACTGGCGCACATCCCCTGGCGGCAGCACGCCAAGCTCATCGCGCAGTTGCCCGGTCGAACCACCATCGTCCGCCATATTGACGAGCGCCGTGATGTGCCGTGTATAGTTTTTTAGGCCGCTTAGCAGCGTAAAACTGCCCGTGCCGCCACCTATGACCACAATTTTCACCCCTACGACTTCCATCACTACAGTCCTCTTACTTTCTTGATTACTTTTGCATAGTACAACGCACTCGGCCGTGGCAATCGCCGGAATGTTCCCGGCTCTACCGAAAAGAGCCCGAATTTCGGCCAAAAACCCTTGTCCCATTCAAAATTATCAAACAGGCTCCAGTGCAAATAGCCGAGCACCTCGACGCCCTTCTCGACCGCCTGTTGCATCGCGACGATCGACTGCGTCAGCCACCATTTACGATGCTCGTCGCTCGCGTCCGCCAGGCCGTTTTCCGTGATCATGAGGGGCTTTTTGTACTTGTCATACAGCCGCTCGAGCACGTGAGCGAGGTTTTCGGGCTGCATATCCCAGCCGAGGTCGCTGAGCGTCTCGTTCGGGTTGTGCTCGCGGTAGCCATACACCCGACTGCTAAAGTAGTAATTCACCCCTATAAAATCGCATTTTTTGACGACTTTTCCGAGGAACCAATCGTCCGCGAAATATTGCTTGATTGCCGCGGCGCGTACACTGAGCCAGGCGTCATCGCCCGGGTAGACGAACTGGCAATTTTTGGCGACCGATACCTTAAACCGCCGATTTTTTGCATGAATGATATCCGCCGCGCGGTTATGTGCCACTGCGAGGTTATAGTAAACCCGCAATGCTTCGCGCGCGTTGACGTGTGCCGGCGGCCAGTGGCCATTCCGGTAACTTTCCGTCGCATAGATTTCCGGCTCATTGATCGTGATGACGTATTTGACGTGCGCGCCGAGCTCGCCGATGATCCGATCAACGAACTGCGTGAAATACCGAATGTTCGCACGCCGGGCAAATCCGCCTTTTTCGGCGAACCACACCGGCAACGTGCAATGGAACAGCGTCATGACCGGCTCGAGCCCGCGTTTCTTGAGCTCGGCGATGTAATCCTTGTAATGTTGGATTGCCGCGACGTCCCATGCACCCTCATCGGGCTGGACACGCGACCACTCGACGCTGAATCGCCAGGCGTTCAGGTGCATTTTTTGCGCTAAATCGAAATCCGCCTCATAGCGACGAAAGTGGTCCACTGCGTCGCCAGACACGTAATTGGCCGGGTCC
>CAYSQL010000108.1:0-2053 GCA_964433265.1 uncultured Candidatus Saccharibacteria bacterium
GGCGGTTTTCGGCCCGACGCCTTTGATTTGATTGAGGTTTGTCGCGAGATTCACTCTCTTTATTTTAACACTGCTACTTGCCGATACGCTCAAACGCGATACCTTCGAGTTCGCGCGACATATTCTCGAGTTTTTGACCCAAGACATCATAATCGTTCTCGATATCGAGCGCTTCCATCCACCACTGAACATAAAACTTCAACTTTGGCTCAGTACCGCTTGGGCGCACCGTAATCCGCCTGCGAGTATCGCCAAATTCAAAGACGATGACGTTGCCATTAATACAATCAATCTCCGTTTCGACACCTGTCGCGATATCCGTGCGCTTCAGCGTCGAGTAATCGAGCACCGCCGTAACCTGTTCGCCGTCGATTGCCTCGGGCGCTTTCTCGCGTAGGCTCTTCATGATCGCCTGCATCTCGGTAAAGCCTTCGGCACCAGGACACACCATCGTGTCGAGCCGCTCACGATACAAACCATGCTCAGCATAAAGTTCGAGCAAGCGATCCCATAGCGTTTTACCTTCTTTCTTCAACTCTGCTGCGTACTCGGCGAGTGGCAACGCGCCAGCTGCGCCATCTTTATCACGGACATAGGAGCCCTTAGACAAGCCAAAGCTCTCTTCGCCGCCGATGATATAGCGCTCACCCACTGCTTCTTTTTTGCGGATAAGCTCACCGATATATTTAAAGCCAATGAGTAAGTTGCCATACAGCTTCACGCCATAATGGTCTGCGAGGGCCTGGAGCATATCGGTCGTCACGATCGTTTTTGCGATATAGTCTTTGTCGGTCAGTTCACCCTTGGCCTTTTTCTTGCTCAGCGCGTAATCCGCCGCCAAGACCGCCGATTGATTGCCACTGAGATAAATTGCTTCGTCGTTTTGGCGTACCATCACGCCGATACGGTCAGCATCGGGGTCATTCGTAATTGCGATATCGGCGTCTTCTGCAAGCATCAGCGCGACGACGCGGTCGTTAGCGGCTTTTTCTTCCGGATTCGGCTTGCCGCTCTCGATCGTCGGGAAATTGCCATCTGGAATCATCTGGTCATCAACCGTAAGTATGTCGGCAAATCCAGCCGCCTTGAGTACCGGCAAGGTATTGCGCTGCCCCGCGCCGTGCAAGGGCGAGTACGCAATCTTCAGCCCACGCTCCGTCCCTTCGGCTTCGGCAATCACCGCAGCGACGTACTTACTGTCGACATCCTGGCCAATTTCAATGATTGTGCCATCCTTGACCGCATCATCGTAGTCAGATAGCGCATCAATACGATCAATCTCGGTCGCGACCGCTAGGACCCCCTTGTCGTGCGGCGGCACGAGTTGCGCACCATCACTCCAATATGCCTTGAAACCATTATCGATTGGCGGATTGTGACTCGCGCTAATCACGATACCAGCCGCGCAGCCTAGTTCGCGCAGCGCAAAACTCAGCTCAGGCGTCGAGCGAAATCCATCAAAAATATACGTCTTAAAACCATTCGCCGCCGCTACACACGCCGCGTATTTGCTCAGTTCCGGCGAGCTCAAACGCGTATCGCAAGCGATGACAATTCCTTTGTCTGGCGCCGCAGGGTCGGCGGTTTTGGCATAGGCGCACAGTGCCTGTGTCGACTCGCCAATCGTCACGCGGTTGATGCGGTTCGAACCGACACCCGTCGCGCCGCGTCGACCGCCCGTACCAAACTCAATGACTTTAAAAAACGCATCCTCGAGGTCTTTCCACCGTTCATCGGCGATCATTTCCTCAAGCTCGGTCTTGTACTCGGCGTATTTCGGCTGCGTCAGCCAATTCTCGATATTCGTCGCAGCATCCGCTGAGACATGTTGACGATACTCATCCATATATAGGGCCTCCTATTTGACTAGTATAAAACTATTCTTGCCTTTTTTCAGGAGGCTCACTGCCGCCACGGGGCAATCTTCGGTGATTTTCTCACCGTTTACGCTCACTGCGCCACCTTCGATCAGTCGCCTGGCCTCGCCATTACTTGTCACCACGCCCGCCGCGACAAGCACGCCAATCACACTCTGCGCGTCAGCAGTCGGAAT
>CAYSQL010000109.1:0-2017 GCA_964433265.1 uncultured Candidatus Saccharibacteria bacterium
GTGGGGCTTAACTCGCGTACGGAAGATATGGAAATCAACGTCTGCAAGGCGAAGCATCTGACGAATATGCGCTCGAAATCGTCGGATGGTACGGTGCAGCTGACGCCATTTACTGATTTGAGTCTCGAGCAGAGCATCGATTTCATCCAGGATGATGAGTTGCTCGAAGTAACACCAAAGAACCTGCGTCTGCGCAAGCGGTATTTGGATGCAAACGAGCGCAAGCGTCACGCGAAGTAGCGGGGCGTACACGCAAAGAAATACTCCGTACAATGACGGAGTATTTCTTTGCTACCTATTGACCTACGCTACACGAAATTAATCTACGAATTGTACGATGATTTTCTTGCTTTTCATACACCCTCTTTTTTGTATTTCACCCTTGTTAGTCAGTAGTATAACGGAGGGCCGCAGGGAAAGCAATAGCGCGATGGAGAATATACGATGTGCTATGTACAACAATGTATATACTGCGTTTCGGGTTGTCGTAGCTAAGCGCAGGCGGTATACTAACAATCATGCTGGGTCGGTTATTCAAGAAAAAAACACGCGTTTTGTCCGAAAAAAGCGTCGCACAAGCAAAAGCGGCGGTCGTGACGGCGACGGGTCCGTTGACGCGCACGGCAAAAAGTCCAGATGAGGCGTATGGCCGCTTGTTTCATGATGTGCAGGCGGCGCGCGTCTATGATGACGGCAAGACGTTCGTCGACATGGTGCCAAAAAAACGCCCGCGCGACCTGAATCGTACCTATGCGCGCGAGCGCAAGAATCCCGCGTTTGATATGGGCAGATTCGTTGATGAACATTTTCATGAGCCTGTTGCGCCAGTGGAGCCACATCCATCGTACGCGCCGAGTGCCGAGACGACGGCGCGTGAGCACGTGCGGAATCTCTGGGGCGAGCTCAAGCGTAGTAATCACAAGAACCAAGGCTCGTTGTTCGCGTTGCCATACGAATATATCGTGCCGGGCGGGCGATTTAGCGAGCAGTTTTATTGGGACTCGTATTTTATCATGCTTGGCCTCGCGGCGGACGAGCACTGGGAGGTGATTGACGGCATGATGAAAAACTATGCCTACATGATCCGTCGGTTTGGCTTCGTCCCGACGGCAAACCGTACGTATTTCCTGAGTCGTTCGCAGCCACCTTTTTTCTCGCACATGGTAAAGTTGCTGGCTCGACACCATGGCCGGGCGCTGACGTACGCTGAATATTTGCCGTCGATGTTGGCGGAACGTCGTTTTTGGATGAAAGGGCGCAAGTCGTTGATTGACCACGTCGATAATCGTGCCACGGCACGTGTCGTTGCGATGCCGAACGGGACCATCCTAAACCGGTATTATGATAACAAGACGACGCCACGACCAGAATCGCGCGCCGAAGACCTTGAGACGGCGAAGCAGGCCGAGAGCGTCAATAAAGAGAAGATTTTCCTCGATTTGCGCGCTGGGGCGGAGAGTGGTTGGGACTTTAGCTCTCGGTGGTTTGGGACACCCGACGATATTCAGAGTATACGCACGACCGATATCGTGGCGGTTGATTTGAACAGTCTCCTCTATCAACTGGAGCAGACGATTGCCGAGGCGTATATGCTCATTAAGCAACCGCTTCTTGCGAAACGCTTCCGCCGGGCGGCTGAGAAGCGTGCCGAGGCGATTCGGCAATATTGTTGGGATGACCGAACGAAGTTTTTTTGCGACCACGATTTTCGTGCCGGTAGGCCAACGGGGAGCCTCACGCTTGCTGGTGTTTTTCCGCTTTATGCAAAGATCGCGACGAGCGAGCAAGCGGCGGCGGTTGCGAAACGAATCGAGGGGGATTTCTTGCGTGATGGCGGACTGCTGACGACCCTGGAACGTAACGGCCAACAATGGGACGCGCCAAACGGCTGGGCACCACTCCACTGGGTCGTTATCAAGGGTTTACGTGAGTATGGGTATTATGAACTTGCGAACAAAATTCGAGATCGCTGGCTCGCGACTAACGAGCGAGTCTTTGAAAAAGAGCGAAAAATGAT
>CAYSQL010000110.1:0-1993 GCA_964433265.1 uncultured Candidatus Saccharibacteria bacterium
GCCGAAAGGCGGGAGATTTACAGTCTCCTGTGATTGCCACTACACGATTCCAGCGCATGGAGCCGATTTTCGGACTCGAACCGAAGACCTGCTGTTTACAAAACAGCTGCTCTAACCAACTGAGCTAAATCGGCACTGGGTACAGGTATAAGTGTACCCCATATTGCAACGGCTGACAAGGGTTAGAGATTGACCTTGCGGACTTGTTGGATCTGGCGCTGCGGCGGGTTGCGCGAGCTGACGGCTTTTTGAATCCTCTCGCGCAGGGCCGTCGCTTCTTCGAGCATGCCCATGCGGTCGTAGGCATCGGCGAGAATGTGATACGATTGCACGCTTGGCTCGATGCGCGCTGCCGTTTCGAGTGAAGCGAGCATTTTTTTGTCATTGCCGAGTTTTTCGAGGACTTTTGCATAGGCGATGTGGCGCGAGGCGTGGCCATCTTCCATGGAGAGGGCTTGCTCAAAAGCGAGGGCGGCTTTTTCGTACTTGCCAGTCTCAAAGTAAATAAGGCCGACATTATGGAGCGAGCTGGCGCTCGGTTCGAGGCTCTGGGCGATCTCAAAACATTCGATAGCATCATCGAAGGCGCGTTGCTTGGCGTAGAGGATGCCGAGGCGGTTATAGGCGGTGGCGTTGCGCTCGTCGACGCGCAGGATGGTCAGGAGGGCTTTTTCGGCGCGAAGATATTTGCGTTCGCGAAGCGACTCTTGGGCGATATCCCAGAGGCGGTCAAGCTTGACGGAAATGCGCTGAGGTAAGTCTGCGGTGACGACAGTGGACGGTAGTTTTGCGAAAATTGCCCACATACCAGCTACTAGAACTAATAAAAGTCCAAACATATATCCCCCATTATACCATGAAACGGAGCAGCTGAAGACGGACGTTTCCATTCGCGCGAATCGCGTCGTACGTATCTACGAGAAGGCCGGCGCGCGCTATCGTTTCAGTTGACGGTGATTTTGTCAGCGAGTGCTTAAGGATGAGCTGCGCGGCCTCGAGTAATCCTAAGGTTCGCGCTCTGTCGGAGGCATAGGAAAACGCGATAACGATGCGGTCGTATGATTTGCCGGCAACGAGTGTCTGGGCGTCGCGGATGAGCGTTGAGCGTGAATCAAAATAGTTCTTGTCGGCTCGTAGACGGATGATTTCGGCGGGCAGCCCATCGGCGAGAAACAGAAGTTGCGCACGGCTCTTTGCGTCGTCGATATCAGCCATGAGCGCGGCGACTTGTGCCTGTTCAAGTGGTTTACAGACGATGCGCTCGACACGCGAGAGAACTGTTGCGAGCAGCGCGTCGGGCGTGTGGGAGGTTAGGATGAAGTGGACGCTTGGGGCGGGTTCCTCGAGGAGTTTGAGGAGTGCGTTTTGTGCCGTCTCATTCATCTTGTCGGCGTCATCGATAATAAAAAAGCGTGCGTGCTTCCCTTTTCCTTTTGTATGCACGTAAAGCGCGCGAATTGCATCGACGCGAATGCTTCCACCTTGTTCGTCGATGTCACCCTTGCTGTCTGTTGGTCGAATGACTTCCGCGAGGCGCTCGCCAGCGAAATCTTTTGCCACTGAAAAAAGTCCGACGCCTTTTACACCCGTAAGGAGCATGGCGTGTGGCGGCGCGGCGCGCAGCATGTCGAGCTGACGGAGCGTGTCGGGGTTATAGATGAGCGACATCGTCGTATCCATTTGGAAACTTTGCGATAAATTCTGGCGGTATTGGCGCCATGAATGTCATGCGCGATTCTGGCGCAATGGTCACTTCGAGCGTATATGCGTGAAGATATAAACGGTCAGCGGCCTTGCCGTATACGCGGTCACCAATGATTGGTGTGTTGAGGTATGCTAGATGGACACGAAGCTGGTGTGTCCGTCCAGTGCGTGGCTGCAGTACGACGAGGCTCTCACGATCATTTGCGTCTAAGATATGGTAGTCGGTTTGCGCGGGCTTACCCTTGCTATCGGCGCGAAATGTACTCGGTGCGGAGGGGTTGCGACCAAT
>CAYSQL010000111.1:0-1993 GCA_964433265.1 uncultured Candidatus Saccharibacteria bacterium
GCTCATCACCCACCCTCATGACATCGCAACCCCACTCTGGCTGCTTGCCGGTATGGCCGCGGCTTCACTCGCCTCGATTATCGCGCAACATTATGGGCTTATTGCCCTCTTTCGCCACGAAGAAGCCGTCACGACACGCCTAACCGAGCGTGCCATGGGTGGCCTTCTCCGCCACAGCAATGGCTTCTTCGCTAATCAAAAAATCGGCTCACTCGCGGGAGACATCAACACCTTCTCGCGCTCCTACATGAATATCCTCGATACCACGTTTGTCAATCTCGCGAGCATCCTCGTGAATTTCACCACCAGTCTGATTGTTGTCGCATTTATCGCACCAATCATGCTTCTGCCTCTCATCGTCGTCACTGTCTTTGTTGTGCTCGAAAATCTCTTTTCCCTACAGAGACGCGCCCTGTTTCGCGACAAGCGTAAAGAGCTATCCTCGAAGCTGTTTGGCCTCATTGCAGATATCATCGGCAATAGCACACTTGTCCGTCTCTTTAGCCAACGCCTCACTGAAGTCGAGCACACCGTAAACGCCCGAAAAGAGATTCAAGCAATTGCATATCAGGAGACTCTCGAGATCCAACGTAGCGCCAACCTCCAGAAGAGTGTACTCTTCACCTTCCAAATCATGACAATGGCGCTCTGCGTCTATCTCGTCAGCCGCTCCCTTCTCACGATCGGCGCGCTCGTATTCATCATCTCTTACCTAGGGCGCGTCACCGGATCGATGTTCAGCATCCCAAACATAATCCGCACCATTGAGCAAGCCCTCCTCGATGCCTCGAAAATTACCGAAATTCTCGACCTGCCCTATGAAATCACCGACCTCCCGCACGCAAAACCTCTCGACATCTCGCACGGTGCGATCGACATTCACGACGTCACCTTTGCCTACGGCGACGACACCGAGCGGCACGTCTTCTCAAACCTCACACTTGCCATCCCTGCCGGTCAGCGCGTCGGCGTCGTCGGCAAAAGCGGCAGCGGCAAAACCACCCTTACTCACCTCTTGCTGCGCTATGCCGATGTGACATCAGGCACGATCACTATCGATGGGCAAGATATCACCAACGTCCCGCAGGACGACGTTCGCAACGCCATCGCCTACGTCCCGCAGGATCCGTTCCTCTTCCACCGCAGCCTGCGCGATAACATCGCCTACGGCAAACCAGCGGCAACCGACGAGGAAGTTATCACGGCCGCCAAGCAAGCCAACGCCTGGGAATTCATCGAAGCGATGCCAAAAGGTCTCGATACGATCGTCGGTGAACGCGGTATCAAACTGAGTGGCGGCCAACGCCAACGCGTCGCCATTGCCCGCGCCATCCTCAAGGACGCGCCCATCCTCATCCTTGATGAAGCCACCAGTGCGCTCGACAGTGAAAGCGAGGCGCTCATCCAGCGCTCACTAGAAACACTACTCGATGACCGGACCAGCCTTGTCGTCGCCCACCGTCTCAGCACCTTACGAAGCATGGATCGTATCGTCGTCATGGATCACGGCAAAATCGTCGAGGACGGTACACACGCCGAGCTACTCGCCCAAAATGGAATCTATGCAAAACTATGGAAACGCCAAAGTGGCGGATTTATCGAAGAATGATACATTAACCCGAGCCCCACGTTCCTGAGGATTCTTCGCGCGCAAAGGGGCGAAGAAAATTCCGATACTCAGACAGATCTTGTCTGCCTGAGTCTCAAAACCTCCCCGACACGCCGTAAAGCGACTGCAACCCTGGTACTCCTGTCAGGAATACCAGGTGTGTAAGGGGGGTGTGGAGTGGGAGGGTTTGAGACTCAGGTTTGTCTTGTTTGCATAATATTAAATTGTATGCTATAATGAGGAGACTACTAAATATAACGGAAAGGTGCAGATATATGATAAAAACCGTCCCTAAAGGACTGAGCGATACCTACGCCCTTCCGGCGTATGTCTAGCGGTTCGCCGCATTCTCTCGGACTATAAACAATAAACAGCAGACACGCG
>CAYSQL010000112.1:0-1979 GCA_964433265.1 uncultured Candidatus Saccharibacteria bacterium
GAACGACCAGTAAGCTCGACTGTCGAATGCATTGCGCCACATGGCCTTGGTTATGGCGAAGGGAAAATCAGCACGGTTGAACGCGCCCAAACTGATATGGCGTTCTCGGATAGGCTCACATTTATCGGCGACAAAATCGTGAACGATAGCGAGACGTTTAAATCCGTCGAGGCGAACGACGATGGATGTGGTGACGGCCGTGGTGTGCTGCGGATTTTTCAACGATATTTCGCCGATGGACTGAGCAAGGTAATTTCGTTTAATCGGTCATTGCGTCGCGCGAAAGTGTTTGGCGGCGGCGCGGCGGTCGGGGCGAGTATGTGGCGAACGATTAATCGTCGGCCGCGGAATGGCGAAACGGTGCAAGGCGACATCGGATTTATTGTCGACGAGTTTTCCGAGCGGCGTTTCGCCCATGGCGCGCACACTGATACGCACGCCCAAGGTGAAAAATGCGGCTGCGGGGCGATCGATAATTACCCACTTGTAACGAGCAACGCATTGAAATTTCGCGAGTCAATCACCGAAAATCTCAAGGCGATCTATGGCGATGCATATGCCGACAACCACTACGCAATCGAAACGGCTTTCGCTGCATATGAAGAGCTGGCGCAGGATGAGGGGTATTTTTCGAATGCAAATGGTAAGAAGACGATGGACACACTCCTCGACGACGGTGCGGTCGTCAAAGAGCTGGACGGTGAGCATCGTGAGGGCGCTATTATCCTCAACGAGATTGAGGGCACGACTGTTGATCAAGTGCATTTGGCGACATTGCTCGCGGAAAAATTTGGCAAAGATACCGAGCCGGTGCAGGCGTTTGTCGTCGATACGTGGCGTGGTCGTCAGATTGCCGAAGAGATCACGAAAATCGCCAAGGATGTTCATCCGGATGTCGACGAGGATGAGGTGCGGCGCGTTGCTTTTGCCGACTTCTTGATTCGCACGCTCGCCGTTGCGGCTACCTTGACGAAAGGTGATTTGCCTGTGTATCGCCGTCGTGCTGTTGAAGAATACGCACACGTTGCGGCGTAGATGACTAGATAAGTGAATTGAGAATGGTGCGGACTTCGTCTGTGCTTTTCGTTTCCATCAATTTGGCGCGCAGATCGCTGGCGCCGTCGAAATCGCGGATGTAGATTTTGTAAAACCGTTTGAGAGTTTCGTAAGGCCGATTGGTGATCTCGTGGTACTTATCGTATTCGTCGAGGTGAAATTTAAGCAGTTCGATCAGTTGGTGGCGCCTCGCCATCCGCTCCCAAGAAACGGCTTCGCGCGGGAAGCCGTTCGAGCTCGCATCGTTAGGCTTCTCCGGCTGCAGATGTTGCTTGGGAGCGGACGACTCGAAGCAGAACGGATTGGCGAAAATCCCCCGCCCGATCATAATCCCGTCGACGCCATATTCCTCGACCAATTCCAGTCCGTGCGCGCGGTCGCGGATGTCGCCGTTGATGACGAGGGGCGTCTGCGGGGCGATTTGGTCGCGTAGGGCTTTGATCTCGGGGATTAGCTCGAAGTGCGCGGGGACTTTGCTCATTTCTTTCTTGGTACGCAAATGAATCGTCAGGACGGCGACGTCTTGGCGGAGGATGCCGGCGAGCCAGTCGTGCCATTCCTCGATTTTTGAATACCCGAGGCGGGTTTTGACGCTGACGGGCAGGCCGCTTTCCTTGGCGGCGCCAATCATAGCGTACGCTAGCTCTGGGGTGCGAATCATGCCTGCTCCCCCGCCCGCTTTGACGGCGGATTGATCGGGACAGCCCATGTTGAGGTCGATGCCATCATACCCGAGCTCGGCGCTATGAATCGTCATGGCGCGCATCGCCTCGGGGTCGCTACCCCATAGTTGGGCAACGATCGGGGCTTCGTCGTCGGTTTTGACGAGTCGTCCGCCAATGGCTTTGTCGCCGGCGCGGAACCAGCCGGTAGCATTGGTAAATTCCGTGAAAAAAACATCCGGCCTGGCGGCCTGTGCGACG
>CAYSQL010000113.1:0-1877 GCA_964433265.1 uncultured Candidatus Saccharibacteria bacterium
TTATGCGCAAACGCCTGAAACGGAGCAAGAATGGTACGATTCCATGATCCGTGACCAGGCATCGCGTGTTTGGGGTATATGGGTGGTGGAGGGCGGTCGGCGCCGCCTCATCGGAGACACCGCTATCGAACAGATTCGCGGCAAAGGTATGCTCACGGCGACGACGGGCATTGTCATAGTTGACGACGCCTATCACGGGCGTGGCATTGCCACGGCGGCGCATCGGGCGCGTTCGTGGTACGCGTTTAACTACTTGGCGATTACCCGGCTCGTATCGTACGTATACGACGGAAATCGGTCCAGCCACCATGTGATCGAAAAAGTAGGCTATAGCGAGCATCACGAAACACGAAACGAATGTTTCGCGAATGGCGAGTGGATGTCCGTGCATGTCATGGAATGTCTTAACCCGGCAGATTGGTCGTGGCGCCTCTGGTGGGGAAATGATCGCCCGCCGCGCAAGAATCTTGAGGCGCGTAAACGTACCGAGGAGGCGCTGGCATGGGCACGCGCGAACGTGACCTTGCTCTGAGGCTCCCTATCCGAAAAGGGGTGCGACGGCTTTTGCTATCGCACCCCTCTTTTCGTTGCCATATGATTAATATTGGTAGGGAGTTTCGGTTTTGCGCAACTCATCTTCGGCGCGGTAGCGAATGCTATTGAGCGCACTGTCGAGCGCTTCGTAGGCGTGGAGCTGTTCCTCGCCGGTGATTTGGTCGACGAGTCCGATGAGCGCATTGCTGTCCTCTTGTAAATTGGTCGAGAACTCCAGGTCGCGCACGAGCGCGTAAAACCGCTGCAGGGGCGGGAGCGAGTCGTCGTTCATGAACTTTCGCTTTTGCCCTGCGAGCTGCCGTCTGATATTGTCAACCGTCTGAATTGTCTCTTTCGCGTCCATAGCCCCTCCCGCTCATTAGTTCCCATTGTCTGATAGTAGTATAGCGTAGTTGTCGAGATTTGTTTGTATAATTTCTGCGGTCTTACTGCCAGCTCGAAGCGTATCTTGACATAACAATATTATTGTGATAATGTAAAATTAATTACATTAAAAAACAAAGAATAAAAACCACCCATGTTTAACCGCCGCCACAAGACATCTCCCGATTTTGTCCCCGTGGATTCTGGGATTACCGAGAGCATTCCGCCAGCCGTCGATACGGTGAAACACCTTGGTGAAGGGGCGGCGACATTGACTGGCTTCGAACGGCACAACCATGAGCCTGTCGACGAGGGTCTCGAGTGTGGTGGTGAGCGGCTTCAGGAAATGACCGAGAAATTATTTGCTGCAGATCACCCTGCGACTGGCACGTATTTCAGGGTGCCAGCCGACGCGAAAAGGAGGGTGTTCGCGCATACCGAATTGCCGCGAGATCTTCCCGAAGGTGCGCCGGTTGAGGATTGGTCGATGGAGCTACCGGTTAATGCGTTCGTCGAGGCGCCGGGTTTTCAGGATTGGGAGAATGGTCGGCCGGATCTAAAAAATGGCAAGTCAAGTAAACGTGTTATAGGGCGGTATGCTTGTATGCCGGGTGTGACGGCCCCTCCAATCCAGAAGGTGATAGTGTATATTCAGCCGGATGGCAAGGTGCTCTGTAGTCTGGTTGGTGATGGCGCACATCGTTTGGCGGCGGCGAAGAAACGTGGCGATACGCGCATTCGTGCCCGTGACGTGATTTTTGCGTCTCTCGAACGAAACGTCTTATAGCATGGCTCCGGGGCGCGATTTTTTACTCGATTGCAGTACGGTCTAGAGTTGTTCGTGGAAATTATCGACCACCAGCGTCGGCTGATCAGATGCTATATAGTGTGCGATATCAATCGTTTGCAGGAATGTGGGGTAGAGTATAACGCTTTTCGGGTCGACGTACTCACAAACG
>CAYSQL010000114.1:0-1767 GCA_964433265.1 uncultured Candidatus Saccharibacteria bacterium
CGAATGCGATGAGCTGACGAACAAGTGTCTTTGGCGTGCTACAGTTGACGTTGTAGTGGCTCATGTGATCACCGTTATATGTACTCCAGCCGAGGGCGATTTCGGTCATGTCGCCTGTGCCGATAACGAGCCCGCGGTTCGCATTTGCGCGGTTGAAGAGTAGCGCTGTACGAACGCGCGCGTGGGTATTTTCGAAGGTCACATCTTGGACGCTAGGGTCGCGCTCTAGGGCCTCTAGTTGCGCTAGCGAAAGCTCCGAGATCGGTATCTCGGTATGTTTCACGCCAAGTGCGCGTGCGAGTTTTTCGGCGTTGCTTTGTGTGCGGTCACTGCTCGCTTCTGCCGGCATAGTGATCGTATCGATACAATCGGCCGGGTTCTTGCCGACAATCACCGCCGCTCGATAGCAAGCGAGAAGCGCGAGGGTAGAGTCTAGGCCGCCGGACAACCCGAGCACCATATTCTCGGCCGATGTAGCGCGTAGACGGCCCGCGAGCGCAAAGGCTTGGTTGTTGAGTATTTCGTCGAGCCGTTCAGCGACCTGCTCGCGGTTGCCCTTTGGCTGGAATGGCGTGGAATCAATGTCGCGAATCAGCGTATCGAGATTGCGATCGAGCGGCACGGTAGCATGGGGGATATCGAAGTTATTGGTGAACGACTGAGTGAGGCGGTCGATTCCGATGTGCGATGTGTCGATGTCAGCGAATAGGAGTCTGGAATCTGATAGGGTATAGGGCTTTCGTTCTGCCACTTGATGACCGAGTTCATTGATGAGCGCGTGGCCGCTCATTACGATGTCTGTCGTTGATTCTGACGGGTCTGCGCTCGCATAGACGTATGCGGCAACTAATTTTGAGGCTTGCTCGCCAACTTTTCGTCGCCGGGATTCGGCCTTTGCGGCGTGTTCTGGCGATGCGGAGGGATTGAAAATAATCTGCGCTCCGTTTTCGGCAAGCTCGAGGCTCGGTGAGCGTGGAACCCACAAGTCTTCGCAAATTTCGATGCCACAGGATGTTCCGTCGATGTCGAAAATTTGTTGACGTCCAAACGTCGTTGGCTCGCCATTTATATCTACGGCTATATTTGGTCGGTCATCCCATGTTTGGTACCAGCGCTTCTCGTAGAACTCCTTGTAGTTTGGGAGATTTTGTTTCGGGACGATGCCAGTGATGCGCCCGTGCGCGCAAAGGGCGGCGCAGTTGTAGAGCGCATTGCCGACTTGAAGCGGGAGACCGACGATTGCAGCGGTCTCTGTCCTGGCTGTCTCGTCGGCGATAAGACTGAGCGCATTTTTCGCCTCGCGCAGGAGAGCAGGACGCTGCACTAAGTCCCCCAGGGAGTAACCCGTTATAGAGAGCTCAGGAAATAGGACGACGCTTGCGTCTTTGTCTGCCGCTGCTTGGTATAGGTCTTGGAATTGCTTAAAATTAAATGGAATATTGGCTACCGACATCTCGGGCGTCGCTGTTGCTACGCGAAAATAATCAACCGTTGGTTCGTACTCTCTACTTGCTGCCATCCGCTCTTTCATAAATAGTGTCCTTTTTACAATTACTGAGCTTACTCTAACAAGCGTGTAAGTAAGTGTCAATAGTACACATACATTTTTAGTGTAACTATAAATACGCACGAACGAGCGGTGGTGCGCGCGCGAGATTTTATGCTATAATCAATCGCAAGTCCCCACCTACGGCGCGTTGGCGGAGCAGTTACGCAGCGGTCTGCAAAACCGCGTAGACGGGTGCAACTCCCGTACGTGCCTCCAAA
>CAYSQL010000115.1:0-1737 GCA_964433265.1 uncultured Candidatus Saccharibacteria bacterium
GAGCAATGATATTCGCCATTGTAAACGTCTTGCCCGAACCCGTCACGCCGAGAAGCGTTTGCTCGTGTTCGCCCGCCTCGAGCCCGTCACAAAGCTGCGCGATAGCAAGCGGCTGATCACCAGTAGGCTGGTACTTTGAAGATAGGCGAAAGGCATTCACTCCCTTATTATACTCGGTGAAGTCAACTTCTCGATACCGCCAGGACTAGCAGCTACCCGCGGCGCTCGAGTTTTTCGCCGGCTTCAACCGCGACGATGTCTCGCGAGGGCTCGTTCATGTCATGAAAATCAGCATATTTTTTGTCGAGAGCCTCAACGACTTTAGCGATAAGCCGCTTTGGGTCAGTATCGTAAATAACATCCTTTGCTCCCGGCGCCTCAATGTGCGCAAGCAACGTCTTCGTGTAGTCAGCCAGTCCACCGGTTCCAAGCAAAACACCGCACACCTTACGACTTTCAAGGGCAGTCGCCAGTTCATGGAGACTCCCCATGCGGCCGCCAACTGTCACGACGGCGTCCGAGCTGCGCACCAGGTGCACATCGCGCCCTACGTATTCCATACTCGTGAAGTTAATATAGTCAAATTCTTTCGTCGGCAGTCGATATGTCGATACATGCTCACGAAAAGAGCTTGCTGGCGAAAAACCAATCGACACGCCCTTACTATTGGGCACACTCGTAAAGCCCATCGCCGCAAAATGCGGCAACCCGACTGTCGCACCCGTCAATAACGTCTTGCCAGACCGAGCAATTTCCGCACCCAGTGCAAACGCCGAGTCGTGTGCGCTCGTTACCGTTTCCCCCGATGCCGCGCCCGAGACGCATATTTGGTATTTCATTCCGTAATCTCCTCTGTTCGATAATTCTCAGGCGCTTGCTCGAGATAGCCGGTTATGTCATCCTGCCGTAGCAATCCTGCCTGTGCACCTAGCTTTTGTACGACGCTCATGCTATTGATTGGCGCCCATGTTAGCGCCTCCTCGATCGGCTTACCCAGCGCCAGCGCAGCGACAATCGTTGAAGCGAATGCATCGCCCGCACCCGTCCGATCAAGCGGCGGCGCCGGATCAGGATAGTTCGGCACCCGGTATAATTTTCCGTCGTATGACGCATACGAGCCATTTGGTCCATCGGTAATCACAACGATTTTTGGACCTAATTGATGCAAGCCATCCGCCAAATCGCGCAACGAGTCGTACGAGCGTCCCGTCACGTCAACCGCCTCCTCGCGGTTCATGACGACGATATGCGAACGTCCGTATACCTCGGCCAATTTCTCGGCACCCCACTTAAAGTGGAAGGTACCTGGCTGAAACGCCAGCTTGACGTCGGGATTTTCCCGAAGATACGCAAGCATATCCTGGTGCAGATGCCACGAATCAGCACTAATGAGCGACAAGTACACCCAGTCCGGCTTCGTCGCCGGCTTCACCCACCGATAATCATACTGTTCGTTTTTAACCAGAATCGTGCGATCCGCGCCATAGCGCAACACATAGTACGAGTTCGACGCGGTTTTCTCCCGTATCACCATCGGCGTCGTATCGATTCGCTCATTCGCGAGGTAGGTAATCGAATCCTTTCCAACTTGGTCACTGCCAAGCCACGACATCAACCCGACACGCAACCCCAAACGCACACATGACACCGCGGCATTTGGCGATGGGCCGACAGACGTCACAACGTCCGCGCGTTCATACGGCGGCTTGCTGCCAAACGGCAGGCTCAAACGTTTAC
>CAYSQL010000116.1:0-1709 GCA_964433265.1 uncultured Candidatus Saccharibacteria bacterium
GTTCACCTACCTGATCCCCTTTTTACCTACCCACACCAAATATTTACTCTTAGTTATAGCGGTTGTGGCTTGTGGCGTCAATGAAAGGCGAAATTATACGTGACAACCACTCCCTTCGATCTCTATTTCATTGATTACAATACTTTTCACCATGATATTCAAAGCTCAATTCGATCAGTTTCTCGTGCATCATGCTCAGACTTGGAACTATCTGGTTCCACGACAGATCGCATAGGTGCGCCGTGCACCCTCAAGTATCTTCTCGTCGTCTAGGTTTCGACGATTCGTCGATTTCAAACACTTTTCGCCGGGACGTCGCGCCACTTCGCAGCTGTACGGTCGTTTTTGGCACGCCAAAATGCTCAGCTAGCAATCTAGTGACCGCTGCAGTCGCCTTGCCCTCCACCGCTGGCTCACGAACATACACGATTAAGCCGTCGTCCGATTCCTCGATCGACGACCCTTTCTTGCTGCCGGGTTTTACGGTGACGGTGATTTTCATTAGGTTGCCGCATAGCTCTCGGCCGCTCGCCCCGTGCGCTGTAGTTTGCGAATGTTCTTTTTGCTGGCCACGCTCCATTCCCCTTGGTGTTTTATGTGTGTTATATAACTAGTTATATAACACTTCCTGTCAGATACGCTACATATCGTTAATAATCTTGCGGTAGCGCGCTGGGTCTTCGCGGTCTTTTTCGTTTTTGGCGAACAGCTCGACAAAATATATTACATCCTCTGTTCTGACGACCACAAACACAAGCCGCGTCTTTTTGTCACTTCCAAGCGACTTGCAGTCTAGGCGCATCTTCACGACCTCAATGGTATCCTTCTTTGTAATGACCGTCGCCTTCGAGGCTGCAAAAAAATGTCGGTAAATTTCATCGTTGCCAACAGAATATACGACTTCTAGCGCCGCCTGAGCCGTCACGATATCCGTAGGTAGTGAGCGCCATCGCTTTGCAAGAGTTTTTAGATCTTTACTGAATTCAGCTGAATGCTCAAATCTCAACATCATCTTTCCCGCGCATCGTTGTTGCCGCCGTGCGGTACATAGCTAGCTGATAGTCAATCACCTGACCTGGCTTGGTGGCGAGCCACGGCATGTCTTGGTGCGACAGGTCGCTCAGTTCATTAGCGCTTTTACTACTAAGCCTCTCGAGCTCTGCGTCGATATGCGTAGATTCTTGTGCATCCAATGCTGTCAGGTTGGCACTCTGCAAGGGCAGGTACTTCTTTTGCGTATGTTTGAAATACGGTGTTTCAACCACCTCAAGCTCTTTGTCTACTTCCATTTGTTGCACCACACCCTTGATCGTCGGCATATGCGCGGTCGGCCCATAGTGATTGCGGATATAGCTCAGTCCCGTGATGGATTTGCCATATTTCTCGTAATAATCAAAGTCGATAAAGTACAGAAGCTTATTGATAACGGTTGCACCAACATTTGGCTTTGCGCCGACTTTTTCGGATATATACAGCAAAACTTGGCGCAATTTCTGCTCGTCCAATTCAACTTCAGCACGAGGATGGATATCAGTGTCAGGCTTTAGCTCGGACGTATATTCGGCTATTGGTTCATTGACTACACTCGCTCCGCCCGATATCAATTCTGCCGGCGATATTTGATAGTATTCGGCGAGTTTATTGATTTCGTCGAGGTTTGGCGGTCGACGGTCTGCTTCTAAGCTGGCATAGGTAGCACGAGCAATACC
>CAYSQL010000117.1:0-1707 GCA_964433265.1 uncultured Candidatus Saccharibacteria bacterium
GACACCTATCGTTGCGGGTATGGGGATTCGTCTCTGGCGAGAGGGCAAGCAGACGGTAACCAAGGAAGAAGATGTCGCATTTGAGACTCAGCAGGTGAAAGACGCGGACAAGGACAGGTCTTTTAGAGAGATCAAAACACCCGGTATCCCTGGCCGTCGCGTCGTAACGTATGAAATTATTGTTCAAAACGGCGTCGAGGTGTCTCGAAAGGAAATCAATAGCGACCTGACGAAACAGCCGGTCGCACAGGTAGAGGTAATTGGCGCGAAAGTCGTGGTGGTAAATGGGTTGACGAAGGCCAAGGGCGTAGTGACGTCAACCGATAGTAACGGCGTCGCGCACCGCGAAACGTACTATGATTTGCCGATGCGTGTCGTCATGAGCAACTGTGGTGCCGGTGGAGTTTATTCAGTACGAGAAGACGGGGTAAAAGTCGACAAAGACGGCTACATAATCATAGCGGCAAATTTGGCGAAGTATCCTCGTTGCTCTCTGGTTGAGACGAGCTTGGGTACGGGCAAAGTGTACGATACGGGCGGATTTGTCGCCAGACATCCCGACGGTTTCGACCTTGCGACAGACTGGTCTAACAACGACGGAATATAATTAGGCATGGCTGCACCAAATAAATCTCTCGGCCAGCATTGGCTTCGTGATCGTGGCACCCTAGAGGCGATTGCTGAAGCGGGCGATATCGCCGACACGGATACGGTGCTCGAAATCGGTCCGGGTCTGGGAACGTTGACGAGCGAGCTGCTTCGCCGGGCCGCGTCGGTTGTGGCGGTGGAATTCGATGGCGAGCTAGCGCGCAAACTCCCCGGCCAGTTTCCGGGCAAGAACCTGACGGTGGTTAACGAAGATATTTTACATTTTGACCTGTCTCGCCTGCCTGCTGGCTACAAAGTAATCGCGAATGTGCCCTATTACATCACGAGCAAAATTGTCGAGAAGCTGATGACGGCGACAAACAGGCCGTCGGTAGCCGTGCTGCTTGTTCAAAAAGAGGTTGCCGAGCGTATCGCGGCACGTCCGGGTAACTTGAGTATTCTCGGCGTGAGTGCGCAGCTATTTGCCGATGCACGGCTCGATATCGAGGTGCCGCGCGAATTTTTCACTCCACCGCCCAAAGTTGATTCGCAGGTGGTTGTGCTGACAACGCGCGCGCAACCGCTTGTGCCCGCAGAGGATGAGCGAGCGCTATTTCGGGTGGTAAAAGCGGGATTCAGCGCGAAGCGTAAAAAGTTACGATCGTCTATAGCTGCGGGTCTGGGCATCTCAAAGCAGGTGGCCGAGGATATGTTGCGGGATACCGATATCGATCCGGACAAGCGCGCCGAAGATCTGACTCTCGATGAGTGGATCCGGCTTGCAAAAGAGATTGGGCGTCCATGATCGCGAACGATCAACCGACGTGTTTTGACGATTTCCTCGTCGTGCGCGTGTCGTCAAAAGACGATGGCACGATGCTCGATAAGGCGATGGGCGTGCACGACGGCGTGACTGTATCGAACCGGACGAAATTCACGGACGCCAGCGGGATTTCGTATGGCGACGTGGCATATCAGAGGATTATTTACGACGAATCGCGCACGTATACGTTGATCGCTGAAGTCGATAACGGCTCGACGACGAAATTCACGAGCGAGATCGCGGCGGATGCGCTCTACACGACAACCCGTGGCGTCGGTCTGATGTTGCCGGTCGCA
>CAYSQL010000118.1:0-1690 GCA_964433265.1 uncultured Candidatus Saccharibacteria bacterium
GACACCTATCGTTGCGGGTATGGGGATTCGTCTCTGGCGAGAGGGCAAGCAGACGATTACCCAAGAAGAAGACGTCGCGTTTGATACACAACAAATTAAGGATGCCGACAAAGATCGTGCCTATCACGAGATAAAAACGCCTGGCGTCGCGGGTCGACGAATCGCAACTTACGAAATTGTCGTCCAGAATGGTATTGAAGTGGCGCGCCGTGAGATTAATAGTGATGTAACGAAGCAGCCGGTGACGCAAATAGAGGTCATTGGCACAAAAGTCAGCCTACCTACTGGCTCGCACGAGGATTGGATGGCGGCGGCGGGCATCGCGGAGGGTGATTACGGGTATGTGAACTACATCGTGAGTCACGAGGGTGGATGGGAGCCGTGTAAAGTGCAGGGAGGTGCGATCAACTGCGATTATGCTGGGAGTATGGGGTATGGAATCGTTCAAGCGACGCCGGGCAGCAAGATGGTGAGCGCAGGGGCTGATTGGCGAACTAACCCTATTACGCAGCTTCGCTGGGCGACTAGCTATGCTGTTGGCCGTTATGGGAGCTGGGCTGGTGCGTATAATCATTGGCTCACTAGCCATAACTGGTAACCTATGCCAACGAATAAGTCTCTCGGTCAACACTGGTTACGTGATCGTGCTGTCCTCGAGGCGATTGCCGATGCAGCGGATATCGTGCCGGCCGATACGGTGCTTGAAATCGGTCCTGGCCTCGGGACACTGACGAGTGAGTTATTGCGCCGGGCCGACCGGGTTGTGGCGGTCGAGTTCGATGCCGAGCTGGCACGTAAGCTGCCTGGGCAATTTCCGGGCAAGAACCTGACGGTTGTTAACGAGGACATTTTGCAGTTTGATCTGACGAGCTTGCCAGCGGGGTATAAGGTTGTCGCCAATGTGCCCTATTACATCACGAGTAAGATTATTGAAAAACTGATGACGGCAGATAATAAGCCCTCAATCGCCGTGCTGCTTGTCCAAAAAGAAGTCGCCCAGCGAATTGCGGCGCGCCCCGGCGAAATGAGTATTCTAGCGGTGAGCGCGCAGCTGTTTGCCGATGCAACGCTTGATGTTGAGGTGCCGAGGGCATACTTTACGCCACCGCCAAAAGTTGACTCACAGGTCATTGTTTTGCGGACGCGCGAGCAACCGCTTGTACCAAAAGAGGACGAAAAAGCATTATTTAGGGTTGTAAAAGCCGGTTTTAGTGCCAAGCGAAAAAAACTACGCTCTTCAATTTCGGCTGGGCTTGGCATCTCGAAGCAAGGGGCCGATGAGCTGCTACGGCACGCTGCTATCAACCCCGATGACCGTGCCGAAGATCTGACATTGCGTGATTGGATTCGTCTGGCGAAGGATGCGGTTTAGATGATAGCGCAAGACCAGCCGGCTTGTTTTGATGCTTCGCTGATCGTTCGCGTATCGTCGAAAGATGATGGGACAATGCTCGATAAAGCGATCGGCGTCCATGATGGCACAATTGTTTCGAATCGCACGCGGTTTGCGAATGCATGTGGGCTTGATTATGGCGACACGGTGTACCAGCGGATTATTTATGACGACACACGAACGTACGCGCTGATTGTGGAAGTCGATAATGGCTCGACGACGAAATTCACGAGCGAGATCGTGGCGGATGCGCTCTACACGACAACCCGTGGCGTCGGTCTGATGTTGCCGGTCGCA
>CAYSQL010000119.1:0-1669 GCA_964433265.1 uncultured Candidatus Saccharibacteria bacterium
GATCGTTTCACGCGCATCGACCTGAAACTGATCCAGATGAGCGATCGCCTAGATGCAGTGGAGCGAGATATCGTCGACCTGAAATCTTCGCATGACCGGTTACTCAACACGATTGATGCGTTTATCGGTCGGATCGACCGGTATGAAACCGAACAGGCGGCGCGAGATAGTCAGTTCGAGAAGTTGCTTGTTTGGGCGCGTAAGGTGTCCGAAAAGACGGGTATTCCTCTCGATAACCTATAGCACCTGGCTACTATTAGGAATGGAACCGTACGCCGCGTGCGGGCGTATGGTGTGCTACATTTAGGATATGATATTCACGCGGTCAAAAAAGTTTGAGTGAAAGGCATTGTCGTAATAGCCTGGTCGCTAGAAGTAGCGCGTCGTCACTGCACGATATACAGGATTATGGGAGACTGCCGGCTATTACGCATGAATCTGGGGTTGCGATATTTGATATCAATCCAGCGAAGGCAGAGGTGATGCAGCCGGGCTCGCGTGAGAATATAGAGAAGGCGAAACAGGAGTTTGATGAGCTTTCTAATGCCATTATAGCGGTACTAGAGAAATATTAGCGCTAGCGATTGATGCAATCGCCTGTAATCTTGCGGATTTTGGTGATAAATAGGGTTTTGTCGAAGCGTTTGGCGGTGCGGTTGAGTTTCGAGGGCAGCCAGCGAATAGATTCGGCGTGCTGGATAGCCGCTACGATGTCATCGACGGTTTGATGCTCGAACAGCACCCCTGTTTCGCCGTCTTGAACGATGTCGAGCGTGCCGCCTTTGGCGTAGCCAATCACGGGCGCGCCGGCGGCGAGGGCCTCGACCGAAACGATGCCGAAATCTTCTTCGGATGGGAAAATAAAGCCGCGGGCAGTATTGAGTTTTTTGGTCAATTCTTCGTCGGATGCATCGTCAAAACGGTCGGTCCGAAAATCAATCGTCGGGCCGGCGAGTTTTGTCAGCCGAGCGTGCTCGCTCCCGTTGCCAAAGACTACGAGGGGAATACCGAGTTTGGTGCAGGCGGCAATGGCAAGATCATGATGTTTGTAAGGGATTTGCCGGCCAACCGTGACGTAGTGATCGCCGCGCGTGCGTGCCGGGGTGAATCGAGCGACGCTCACGGGCGGGTGGACGATGACGCTTTTTCGTTTGTAATACTTGAGAATGCGCGCTTGGCATTCAGTTGAATTGGCAATAAAGAGGTCGATTTTTTGGGCGGCTTCGTAGTCGAGCTTGCGCTGTTTTGGCACGAAGAGCGGCATGGCGAGGCGGACGAGCCAGTTGAGTTTGCCAAAGCCTGGGTCTTTTTTGTATTCCTTGTAGTGGCTCCAGTAGTAGCGAATCGGGGTGTGGCAATAACAGATGTGGATTTGGCTTTTACGGGTTTTTTGGACCTGCTTCGCCTCGGCGCTGGAACTTGAGATAATCACGTCGAATTCGGATAGATCAAGCTTACGAAAAGCGTTGACCCGCATGGTTGGCAGGAATTTATGGAGTTTTTTGAGCGGGCCAGGAAGTTTTTGCAAATAGGTGGTACGGATGTCGAGCTTGGCAAAACGCGGCATTTTGCTCGGCACATAGGTGCTGGTGTAAATCGGCGCGCCTGGAAAGGCCTCGGCGAGTGCAAGCACGACCTCTTCGGCGCCGCCCATGTTTGTCAGCCAGTC
>CAYSQL010000120.1:0-1644 GCA_964433265.1 uncultured Candidatus Saccharibacteria bacterium
GCTGGCCCCTGTCGTCGCGGGTGGCACGCCGATTTTTGCTGTATCTTCGACGGCGCACCAGGGGCTTACTGAGGTGCTGCGAGCGCTGCGTGTCAAGGTTGACGAATTTCGTGCCGCCGAAGCGGATAGTCTTGTGGCTGACGATGAACTGGATGATGGTCGGGTGATGATTACGCTTAGTGCTGAGCAGCTCGACGAAAAGTGGGAAGTAACGCGCGACGACGATGCGGGCATCTGGGTTGTCACTGGGCAAAAGATTGAGAAGTTTGCGCGCCGAACGAATTACGATCAGTTCGAGAGCGTCAACCGCCTCCGCGATATCATGAAGCGCCTCGGCATATCCCACGAGCTTGTACGCCAAGGGGCGGTGGGTGATAGCTTAGTCCGTATCGGTGACGCTGAATTTACCCTTGTCGAGCAATAGCTTTGACGAAGTGGGCGTGTTTTTTGGTATCATAGGAATATATGGCACATACCTTTTTCTTTTACGACCTCGAAACTAGTGGCCTTAACCCACGTGAAGACCGAATTATGCAGTTCGCCGGCCAACGTACTGACATGGAACTGAATCCGATTGGCGAGCCGTATAATGTGCTCGTCGCGCTGAATGATGACACGTTGCCGAGCCCGGATGCGCTGATGGTGACGGGTATTATGCCGCAGAAGACAATCGACGAAGGTTACAGCGAGGCGCAGTTTGCAAAAATCCTGACCGAGGAGGTTTTTACCGAAGACACGATTGCTGTTGGGTTTAATAGTATTCGATTTGATGATGAGTTCGTCCGCCACCTCTTCTGGCGGAATTTCTACGACCCCTACGAATGGACGTGGCGTGATGGTCGCTCGCGTTGGGATTTGCTCGATGTGGTGCGGATGACGCGCGCGCTGCGACCGGAAGGAATTGTCTGGCCGTTTACGCCAGAGGGCGAGCAGACTAATCGCTTAGAGCTGATTACGAAGGAGAATGGTATTGCGCACGAGAATGCACACGATGCGCTGAGTGACGTGACGGCGCTGATTGATGTGACGCGTCTCATCAAGGAAAAGCAGCCGCAGCTCTACGGCTATTTGTTGAAAATGCGCGATAAACGCGAGGTGCAAAAACTCGTGAACCTCGATGATAAAAAACCGTTTGTCTACTCGAGCGGTCGATATGACAAGGAGTTCGCAAAAACGACCGTGGCGTTTCCACTGACGAGCGGCAAGAATGGCAATGTCGTGGTCTATGACCTGCGGTATGATCCGACGCCATTCCTGGAAATGAATGAAAAAGAGCTCCGCGACATACTATTCGCGACGCGCGAGCAACGGCTCGACCCGGCATACAAACGGTTACCCGTAAAAGAGCTGCAGTATAACCGTGCGCCGGCAGTGGCGCCGATGGGGGTGCTCGAACAGGCGGACGGTTGGAAGAAGATTTCGCTTGATATTGAAACGGTTGAAAAACACAAGAAACTACTCCTCGCGCATCCGGCATTTGCCGAAAATATCCGATCGATTTTTGAAGCGAAACGAGAATTCGCGGCATCAGGTGATCCCGAGGCGGCGCTATACGATGGTTTTTTGGCAGATCGAGACCGTATCCGTGTGGAAGCGGTGCGCAATGCTGATGCGCACCAACTGGCGGATTTTCACCCTGAATTT
>CAYSQL010000121.1:0-1630 GCA_964433265.1 uncultured Candidatus Saccharibacteria bacterium
CGATGCGTGCCATGGCAATTCATAGCGCCGAGCTCGGGTATGATGGCATCGACCTCAACATGGGCTGCCCCGACCAATCCGCCGTCAAAGCGGGCGGGGGAGCAGGCATGATCCGCACCCCAGAACTAGCGTACGCTATGATTAGCGCCGCCAAAGAGAGCGGCCTGCCCGTCAGCGTCAAAACACGGCTCGGATACTCACGAGTTGATGAATGGCGTGAGTGGCTCGCTGGTATTCTGCGTCAAGACGTCGCCGTCCTGACGATTCATTTGCGCACCAAGAAGGAAATGAGCAAAGTCCCGGCGCACTTCGAGCTAATCCCCGAGATCAAAGCCCTACGCGACCAAATCGCCCCACAGACGCTCCTTGTCATTAACGGCGACATCCGCGACCGCGCGCACGGACTGGAATTGGTCGAGCAGTACGGCGTCGACGGGATTATGATTGGGCGAGGAATCTTTCAAAATCCTTTCGCATTTAGCACTCGAACCGATTCGCCGACCCGAGAAGAACTTATTGAGCTACTCAAATTTCACCTCGACGAATACGACCACTACCACGAAATCACCGGCCGTCCGTACGAAACTCTCAAACGGTTTTACAAAATCTACATCCGCGATTTTGATGGTGCGAGCGACCTGCGCGTCGCGCTTATGGACACAAAAAACACCGGCGAGACGCGCGATGTTATCGATCACTATCTCGCCAGTATCTCCGATAATCAATAGTCGCTACGCGGCCATCGCTTCGGCAAATTCGTCTTCCGGCGCCAGAGTCACCATGCGCATGTTCGGCCCGCAGAGCGCCAGGGTGGTGGCAATATTGTAATAGACCATCGCCGTCACGGTGCGCCGGATTTCTGCCTCTGAAGCGTTCGGGTACAGCGCCCGAGCGCCCTCTTCGAACGCCCAGACATCGACGTTAAATGCTTCGTAGTTTTCGCCAAATGCCTGCGCGACCGCATCGCGATCAAGCGTCGTTCCACGGCGGTGATTAATGACCGCTACGACCTCTTTGTGGTCACCTCGAAGCACATCGATATTCTCTTCGCCCGCTTCATCAACCATAACGCCAAGCACTTCGCGGCCAGTTGAGAATTGCGTGCGTCGCGCAGCACCAGCGATAATCGCCGCGTGGTCTTCGTCGGTCGACACGATGCCAAACGCACCGGCAAGCGCGCGGACTTGCTCTTGCTTATCAGCAATAATCCCATAAATCTTTTTGAGCTGGTCGTTCGCGCCACAGCCACTATTGTCTTCGCCGTGGATTATCTCGGCCGTATGATCGCCGATTTCGTAGCCCTGCTCACGCAGATACCAGAAAACGTTTCGCGTCATATCGGCGGTCGTGCCGTCACCGGCGAATTTTTGCTCAAGCAGGTCGTCGGCAACTACCATAGTCATCGTGCCGCCAGCAGCGTCGGGACGAACCTTGCAACCACAACGACCGTCAATACAGCCACACGGCAGCTTTATCTCTGTTTTGACGTGAAACTCGCCGCGAGCGACACGCTCCGTAAATTCATCAAGCCGCTCATGCGTCTCAATTGAGCCGTCAATATTCCCCTGAGCGAGATCGCCAAGCGTCGTATAGAGGAGTTGTTTTGTTTCTTGTTCGGGCATAGGAGCCT
>CAYSQL010000122.1:0-1608 GCA_964433265.1 uncultured Candidatus Saccharibacteria bacterium
GTCGTACTAACGAGAATGTCATATTTACCGGCTTTGAAGTCCTGCATGACATCGTCTTTTTCTTGCGGCGACAGTTTACCGTGGAGCAATCCTATCGAACGATGCGAAAACACCGAGTTCTTTAGTCGCTTGTATTCCGCCTCGACGCTTTTTAGGTCATTGTCGGGATTTTCGTTAATCAGGCTACAAATAATATAAACTTGTCGACCCTCGCCGATTTGCTCATCAATATGATCATAGACCTTCGCTTTTGACACCGGTGAGACAATTTTTGTGATAATCGGCAAACGATTAGCGGGACGCTCATTGAGGATACTAATATCCATCTCGCCATACAGTGTTAGCGCCAGGCTGCGCGGAATTGGTGTGGCAGTCATCGCAAGCAAATGCGGCAGCTTCTGCGCCTTGTCGAGCAATTTTTGACGTTGATCGACACCGAATCGATGCTGCTCATCTATCACGACGAACCCAAGGCGCGAGAACTTCACCTTGTCCTGAAACAACGCGTGGGTGCCGACCACGACCTGCACGTCGCCGCTCGCGACGTGTTCGTAGAGCGCCGTGCGCGCCTTTCCTTTAACGCTGCCAACAAGCAGCCCCACCGTCACACCAAAAGGCTCGAGCAACTTTGCAAGCGTTTCCGCGTGCTGCGTCGCCAGAATCTCCGTGGGAGCCATGAGCGCCGTCTGGAACCCGCTCGCCGCCGCTTGGCGCGCCGCCAAGCCTGCTACGACCGTTTTTCCCGAGCCGACGTCACCCTGAAGCAGCCGGTTCATCGGCACCGCGCGTTCGAAATCCTGCAATATGTCCCATGCCGCACGCCGCTGCGCACCCGTCAGTTGAAATGGCAAAGCGGCGACAAAATCCTTCACAACCGCCTGATTAAACGGGATATGCCAGCCGTCGAGTTTTGTGTTTTCCTGTCGATTGAGTCGGCTCGCCAAAATTAGCTGAAACAATTCTTCGAACGCCAGCCGATCGCGCGCTGCCTGGACTTCCTCGAATTTCTTTGGAAAATGCATGGTCGATATCGCCTCGGCACGCCCCATCAGTTTCTCGCGCGAGATGACACTCGGTGGTAGCGTTTCAGGCAGTACGCTCATCAGCGGACGCAGCTCCTCGAGAACTTTGCGCACGAGCTGTGTCTTGAGCCCATGCACGGCATGATAGACTGGCATCAATCGCTCGGCCTGCACCGGTAAGTCCTTGGCCAATTCCGCACTCGGATTTGTCAGCTGATAACGGCCATAATTGTATTCGAATTCTCCGCTGAAATAAAAGTCATCACCCGTGCCGCCTAGCTGCTGCTCGCGGTAGGGCTGGTTAAACCACACGGCGTTGAGCTTGCCCGTGTCGTCGGCGAGCGTCGCGGTCGTGATCCGCATGCCACGGCGAACAATCCGCGAGCTAATTTTCTCACAATGCGCCTTAATCGTCGCCTTGCCCGGCGTGATATCAGCAATACTGACCACTCCCGTAAAATCCTCGTGTTTGCGAGGCAAAAAGGTAATCAAATCGCCAACCGAAAACAACCCAGCAGCGGCAAACTGCTCGGCGGTTTTCGGCCCGACGCCTTTGATTTGATTGAGGTTTGTCGCGAGATTCACT
>CAYSQL010000123.1:0-1577 GCA_964433265.1 uncultured Candidatus Saccharibacteria bacterium
GCTGCAAGCCAAGAATAAGCCGGTGATCGCGATTGAACGGTCGCGCGAGGTCGAAGGGATCGAGACACGCAAGGCCGACCTGCTCATCGCGGAGCAAATCAAGCAAGCCGTCGTCGGCGCGACGCACGTCTACCTGTGCGCTGGATTGCCATATGATGCACAAATTTGGCAGGCGCAGTGGCCAATTATCATCCAAAACACTATCGATGCCTGCGCCACCGTCGGCGCGAAACTGATCTTCTTTGATAATGTCTACCTCTATAGTCATCCGCTACCACAGCCATTTACCGAAGAAAGCCCCCAAGAACCGACTACTAAAAAAGGCCGCGTGCGCAAACAGATTATCAGTATGCTTCTCGCCGCGCACGACGAGGGTAAGGTACGCGCCGTCATCGGTCGCTCGGCGGATTTTTATGGCCCGCACGCCCTCAATAGTCAGCTCTATGCCGCATTTCTCGAACGCATGCTTGCAGGCAAACGACCGCTCAGCGTCTACAAACAGCACGTACCTCACACCTACGCTTACACTCCAGACAATGGCCGCGCCCTCGTACGCCTCGCGCTCGACGACGGCGCCTATGGCCAGGCGTGGCATTTGCCTGTCGGCGAGCCGATTTCCGTTGCCGACGCCGCCAAACGATTCAACGCGATTCTCGGGACGCATTTTGCCGTCCTCGCGATTCCCGGGTTCGTCAATGCAATCATGCGCCTATTTAATAAATTAATGCGCGAGGTACATGAGATGAGTTACCAGTTCAACGAACCGTACATCATGTCGGCACAGAAGTTCCTCGACCGCTATCCAGATTTTCAGGTAACCTCGTACGAAGAGGGATTCAAGACGATGGTCGAATCATTCAAAACGACCGAAAAATAGCCTCGGAATAACCCCAAAAAAGCAAGCGACCCCCGATTTCTCGGAGGTCGCTTTTGGATCTGCACGAGAATTCGGGGGTCGAGATTATGCCGCAAGTGGTGGGACGAGGGAAATGCGGACCTGCCTGGGTCCGTCCTGGCGGATTTCCACCAGCGTCCCAATCTGATCTCGAGGCAAAGACCCGAACACGGGATGCTCGAGAGGCACCAACATGTACAGCTCTTTGGGGTCGGCGCCCTCCGTGGAAACGACAACCAAGCCCACCGGCCCACCGCTGTCGTCGCCAACGTGCACATGAACGCCCATCAAAACGGCGCGTGCGATACCACCGGGGAGCGCGCCAAAGATAATCCTACTCATGGCTGTAACACTTCCTTTTCGTTCACTCGAAGGTACAATCTTACACTCTATTGTTACCAATTACCAAAGCCTCGTCAACCCCGTTTTACACCCATTTTCTTAGCACTCTTTTTCTCGCGTACCAGGCGTATAATAAAACCATGAGCGCAGTCATCAAAACCGACAAATTGACAAAAGCCTACGGCAAAGAGAGGGGAATTATCGACGTTGACCTCGAAATCGAGGAAGGCGAGATTTTTGGATTCATCGGCCCGAACGGGGCGGGCAAGTCGACGACGATACGCGCATTGCTCGGACTCATCAAACCGACCAGCGGGACGGCGACGATTTTTGGCAAAGA
>CAYSQL010000124.1:0-1576 GCA_964433265.1 uncultured Candidatus Saccharibacteria bacterium
GTCACGCCGTTATTAAACGCGCGCCGCTGATTTTGCACGACGACCCGACGACGCTATTCACTGGCGCCGGTATGCAGCCGATGATTCCGTATTTGCTTGGTGAGGAGCACCCGCGCGGCAAGCGAATCGCTGATAGCCAAACATGCCTGCGCGCGCAGGACATCGAGGACGTGGGCGATAACCGTCACACGACGTTCTTTGAGATGCTTGGCAACTGGAGCCTGGGTGACTATTTCAAGCAAGAGCAAATCCCGTGGATGTTCGAGTTTCTGACGGAGGTTGTCGGCCTCGATCCGACGAAGCTGTACGTGACGTGTTTTATTGGCGCGCCAGAGTATGGCATTCCAAAGGACGCCGAGGCGGCGATGATTTGGAAGGAGCTATTTGAGGGCCGCGGTATCGAGGCGGATGAGGCGGAAATTGGCAGTGAGGAAGAGGGCTATGCGCGTGGCATGAAGCCGGGCGAGCGAATTTTTTACTACGACGGCAGCAAAAACTGGTGGAGCCGCAACGGCAAGCCGGAAACAACTCCTGTCGGCGACCCGTGTGGGCCGGATAGTGAGATGTTTTATGAGTTTGATTTTATCGAGCACGACAAGGCATTTGGCGAGTACTGTCACCCAAATTGTGATTGTGGTCGGTTCATGGAAATCGGCAATAACGTCTTTATGGCATACAAAAAAGTTGCCGAAGGAAAGTTTGAACCGCTCGCTGCGCCAAATATCGACCAAGGGTCGGGCATGGAGCGTATCGCGGCGGCCAAGAACGACGACCCTGATGTATTCAAGGTGAGCGTTCTCTGGCCAATCGTCGAAAAGCTCGAGCAAATGAGCGGTAAGGAATACGCGACGTATACGCAAAGTATGCGAGTGATTGCCGACCACCTGCGCGCCGCTGCGTTCATGGCGGTAGATGGCTGCGTGCCGAGCAATAAGGAGCAGGGATACGTGATGCGCCGCTTGATTCGTCGCGCTATTCGTTTTGCGTTCGACCTTGGAATTGAACAGAATTTCATGGAAGAAATCGTGCCGACAATCGCCGAGCTGTACACGGCGGACTATCCAGAGGTGGTCGAGAACGAGGCGAATATCATTGCGGTACTCGTCAAGGAAGAGAAAGCGTTTCGTCAGACGCTACGCAAGGGGCTCAAGGAAATGCAACGTTACGCGACGGACGGCTTAACGGGCGAGGAACTTTTTGCGCTGTACGATACCTATGGCTTCCCGGTGGAGTTGTCGACCGAAGAGGCGTTTAAGCAAGATATCGCACTCTCTGAGAATTGGCGTGCCGAATTTGAGGCGAAGATGAACGAGCAGCGTGACCGCAGTCGCACGGCGAGAAAAGGCCAGTTCCACGGCGGCCTCGAGGGCAGCGATCCAATCCACCTCAAATACCACACGGCAACCCATCTGCTCGGTGCGGCATTGCGCAAGGTATTGGGTGACCCAGAAATCCAGCAGCATGGCAGCAATATTACGAGCGAACGCCTGCGCTTCGATTTTAACCACGACAAGTTGACACCCGAGCAAAAACAGGCGATCGAAGACCAGATTAACCAATGGATTGATGAAGATTT
>CAYSQL010000125.1:0-1572 GCA_964433265.1 uncultured Candidatus Saccharibacteria bacterium
GTAGCGAAAAAAATGTCGATGACGCGCTTGATTGGGCGCGCAGTAAGGGGCAGCCGTATAAGGTAGAGCTGCTCAATGACTTAAAGCGTTCAGGCACGACGATTGCGAAAGAGCTTGATAGTGCGGAGCTTGGCTTGGCGACGGACGGCGAAAGCGCAATCGAAAACGTGTCATTCTATACCGATGGTGACTTCACGGACCTCTGTAGAGGGCCGCACGCCGAGAGCACGGGCAAGGTTGGCGCATTTAAGTTGATGCGCGTTGCGGGCGCATACTGGCGTGGCAAGGAGACGAACCCGCAGATGCAGCGGCTCTACGGCGTGGCGTTTGCGACACAGCAGGAGCTGGATGACTACTTGGCGATGCTTGAGGAGGCAAAGCGACGAGATCACCGCGTACTCGGTCCGCAGCTCGGCATTTATATGATATCGGAGGCGGTTGGTGCGGGGTTGCCGTTGATGATGCCTCGTGGTGAGACCATGAAAGATTTGTTAGTGCGCTATATGCGCCAGGAGGAGGAGTCTCGCGGCTATCAATATGTTGAAACGCCAGTGCTCGCACATGAAAATCTCTACATCCGCTCTGGGCATGCGAATTATTATAGCGACGATATGTATAAACTGGAGGATGATGAAGGTCAGACGTTTTACATCAAGCCGATGAACTGTCCCCACCATCACATGATTTATGAAAAATTGGTTGTGAGCTACCGTGACCTTCCGCTGAAGCTTGCAGAGGTAGGACGGATTTATCGTAAGGAATTGTCAGGTACATTGACAGGGCTCATCCGCGTGCGTGGACCAATTACTCAAAATGACTCACATATATATGTACGTCCTGACCAACTAAAAGATGAGTTCATTAAGGTGCTCGAGCTTTTTAAGACGGTATACGATACGATGGGCGTAACGGATTATTGGTATCGCTTGTCTCTCCCGGACTTTGCGAAGGATAAATATGGCGGCGATAAAGAAGTTTGGCAGCAGGCGAGTGACTCGATTCGTGCGGCCATGCGTGAGTTCGGGGCTGATTTTGTTGAGGCGACGGGTGAGGCGGCATTTTATGGCCCAAAGATAGATGTTCAAACACGAAATGTACTCGGCAAGGAAGATACAATTGCGACGAGTCAGGTAGATATTCTTGTGCCACACCGAATGGACATTAACTATATGGACGAGAACAGCAACAAGCAAAAACCAATCGTTATTCATCGTGCTATCCTTGGATCGTACGAGCGCTTCATTGGTTTTCTTATCGAGAAGACTGCAGGATGGTTGCCGTACTGGCTAGCCCCTGAGCAGGTTCGCATTCTGACTATCAACGACTCGGTCGCAGAGTATGTAGGGGAGATCAGCGCTGCGCTTGATGCAATTTTGCTCATGGCGCCACTAGAATACAACAAAACGCGCTATACCGTAGATGATCGTAACGAATCGCTTGGTAAAAAGATTCGCGAAGCGACAGCATTGAAAATTCCCGTGCAGCTTATTGTCGGACCAAAGGATGTCGAAGCTCGTGAAGTGAGCGTGCGGACGCAAAGTGGCGAAACGAAGGTTGCGATTAACGAGCTGG
>CAYSQL010000126.1:0-1566 GCA_964433265.1 uncultured Candidatus Saccharibacteria bacterium
GTAGCGAAAAAAATGTCGATGACGCGCTTGATTGGGCGCGCAGTAAGGGGCAGCCATATAAGGTAGAGCTGCTCAATGACTTAAGGCGCTCGGGGACGACGGTTGCCAAAGAGCTGGATAGCGCCGAACTTGGCTTGGCGACGGATGGTGAGAGCGCGATTGAAAAGGTGTCATTTTATACTGATGGTGATTTCACCGACTTGTGCCGAGGGCCGCATGCCGAGAGCACGGGCAAGGTTGGCGCATTTAAGTTGATGCGCGTCGCTGGTGCCTACTGGCGGGGTAAGGAGACGAATCCGCAAATGCAGCGTCTGTATGGCGTGGCGTTTGCAACGCAGGAAGAACTCGACAAGCACCTCTTGATGCTTGAAGAAGGAAAGCGTCGCGATCATCGCAAGCTCGGCAAGGAGCTCGACTTGTACGCGATGTCAAATTTGGTTGGCGCCGGCTTGCCACTCTTCACGCCACGTGGCACTGTTCTGCGCGACCTATTCGCGGCGTATTCGAACCAACTGCGTGGTGCGCGTGGCTTTACGAAGGTTTGGACGCCGCATATTACAAAAAAAGACCTCTACGAGACTTCGGGCCACTGGGCAAAGTTTGGCGACGAGCTTTTTTTGGTCACAAGCCAAGAGACGAGCGACAAGATGGCGCTCAAGCCGATGAACTGTCCGCATCATACACAAATCTTTGCCTCGAGCCCGCGGAGTTATCGTAATATGCCAGTGCGATTCCTCGAAACGACGACTGATTACCGCGATGAAAAAACCGGTGAGTTGGGGGGATTGAACCGAGTACGCTCATTAACTCAGGATGACAGCCATATCTTTTGCCGCCCCGATCAGATCGAAGCGGAAATTGATGGATTGCTCGCGAGCGCGAAAGAGCTTTACGGCACGATTGATATGAAACTTCGCGTCCGCCTTAGCTACCGAGACGAAGGCGATGGGTACCTGGGTGACGAGGCTCTGTGGGAACGCGCACAGACTCAGCTCAAAAACGCGGTGATGGCGAATGGGCTCGATTATTTCGAACAAACGGGTGAAGCGGCTTTTTACGGTCCAAAAATTGACTTTATGGCAACCGACGCAATTGGTCGCGAACACCAGTTGGCGACGGTCCAGCTTGATTTTGTGCAGCCGGATCGTTTTGGTCTTGAGTATACCGATAGCGATGGAAGCGCAAAGCGCCCGGTGATGATCCACTGCGCGTTGCTTGGATCAATCGAGCGATTTTTGTCAGTATTTATCGAGCATACGGCTGGATGGTTTCCGTTTTGGGTGGCGCCTGAGCAGGTGCGTATCCTGACAATTAACGATACGGTCATGGATTATGTCGCGGAAATAACAGCAGCACTTAACAATGTCGTTCTTATGCAACCGGTCAAATACAACGAGGTGCGTTACACGATAGATGATCGCAATGAATCGCTTGGAAAAAAGATTCGTGAGGCAACGACATGGAAAATTCCTGTCCAGCTTATCGTTGGTACGAAGGATGCCGAGGCTCGCGAAGTGAGCGTGCGGACGCAAAGTGGCGAAACGAAGGTTGCGATTAACGAGCTGG
>CAYSQL010000127.1:0-1527 GCA_964433265.1 uncultured Candidatus Saccharibacteria bacterium
TGGTTATCGCCCTCTACTCATTATCAATCCTATTACTTTTTGTCCGCGAATACCGAGATGCATGGTTTGTTTCGGTCGTCATCTCACTCAACACTGCATTCGCCATTGTCCAGGAAATCCGCGCGCGGCTCGCCCTAAAGAAACTCGAACTCCTCAATGCACCATTCGCGCGGCTCGTCGATGCCGACGGCAATGTTTCACACATCCCCTTTAGTGATGTGCAGGATGGCCAGCACCTCGAGCTCATTCCGGGTGACGATATCCCAGCCGACGGCACAGTTACCGCATCGCGCGGGCTCGAAGTCGACGAAAGCATGCTAACAGGCGAGTCAACGCCAATCGTCAAGCAAGCGGGCGACATACTCTATGCCAGTAGTACAGTCACCGCTGGCACCGCCGCATTCACCGTCACCGCGACGGGCGACGGGACAAAAGCCGGCGCCATTTCACAGCAGCTTCAACGCTACACGCCTGAACCGACCCCATTGCAACGCACGCTTGCTGATCTTATTACCGGCCTGACGTTTTTTGCGCTTGCCATGAGCGCTCTTATATTCTTCACCTACAGCCACTATAGTTTCGCTCCGAATATGATCATAAAAACCATCACCTCGGCGGGCACGGTCATCATCCCAGAAGGATTGATCCTCGGAAGCACCGTCCTGCTCGCCTACGGATCTCTCCGCCTCGCCCGCGCCAAGGTCCTCCCGCAAAAGCTTTCGGCCATCGAAGCCATGGCGCTCGTACGCGTCCTCTGTACCGACAAGACCGGCACACTCACCGCCGAATCAATTACCCTCGACTCTATCATTCCGCTCGGCAGCTCCTATACAGAACAGGACCTAACGGCAATTTGTGGCACCGCAGCGAGCGGTATTGGCGGAGGCAACGCCACGGCCGACGCGCTCATCGCCTCACTCCCCAGCCACCCCGAAGCAAAGACTATCGATATTCTCGCTTTTAGCTCAAAACGAAAATTGAGCGGCATTCGATACGCGATTGGCGGCACAACGCATACGATTTTTATCGGCGCTCCCGAATTCGTCGCCCGCTACGCACCACTCTCATCCGAAGCATCACGCCAGGTTGAACATCTCGCTAGCCAAGGGCTACGCGTCCTGCTCGTTGCTGAATTTCAGGACAATCAAACGGCGCTTGACACCCTCGCCGACGCCGCTGCAACACCGATTGGCCTCATCACGCTCCGCAACGACCTGCGCGATGGCGTGCGAGATACAGTCAGCTATCTCCAGGAGCGCGGTGTCACTATTCGCGTTATTAGCGGCGACAATCCCGAGACCGTCGTCCACATCGCAAAGCTTGCAGGCATCAATGATACCGATCGCGTCATCACCGGTAGCAAACTCGCCAACATCTCGCCAGAACAGTGGGACGATACCGTTCTGACGACAACAATCTTTGCACGCGTCCTTCCGGAACAGAAAGAGCAAATCATCACCACACTCCAGCGTCACGGCTTATATACGGGCATGGTAGCAGACGGAGTTAATGACGCGCTCGCGCTCA